>JANOPR010000455.1:0-6983 GCA_031421955.1 Burkholderiales bacterium | reverse complement strand
TGTTCGTAGCTCGGGTTGGCCACATGGCCGTTGCTGTAGCCCGACTCGACGGCGATAACGCCGTCGACCAACTCGTACACCGCCTCGGTGCACCAGAAGCAGCCGCCACCCAGCGTGATGATCTCGTTTGCCATGCCTTGCCCTTTGAGTCGACAGTGTGCCCGCCCGCGCCTGCCATTATCGGCCGGCGTCAAGTCACGCGAGCCCAATGCAATGAGCCCCTGGCCAGGCCAGGGGCTCATCGGTTCAGCGACTCAGTGCCTCAGCGACTGAAGGCGCTCGGACGCTTGGGCTTGAAACTGCCGCCCGGCTTGCGGGCCCCAGCCGGGCCAGCGCCGAAGCGCGGCTTGCGGTCGAAGGGCTTGCCGCCGCCAAAGCCGCCATTCGCGCCTTCGCTGCGGAAACCGGCGCTGCCGACCGTTCGCGGCGCGGCCTTCTTGGGCTCCAGGCCGGTGATCGTGGCCACGGGAATCGCCTGCGTCGTGAATTGCTGGATACGGCGGATCATCCCGGCGTCGCCCGCCTCGGCCAGCGTCACCGCCAGGCCCTGGCGACCGGCCCGGCCGGTGCGCCCGATGCGGTGCACGTAGTCCTCAGCCTTCATCGGCAGGCCGAAGTTGATGACATGGCTGATCGTCGGCACGTCGATGCCGCGCGCGGCCACGTCGGTTGCCACCAGCACGCGCAGCTTGCGCGAACGCAGGCCTTGCAGCACATGGTTGCGCCGGCCCTGCGGCAAGCCGCCATGCAGCGAAGCCACCGCGTGGCCCATGTCGGCCAGGCGGTCGGCCAGCCAGTCGGCGTCACGCTGGGTGCTGGTGAAGACCAGTGCCTGGTCGACTTCCTTGGTCGTCAGCAGGTGATCGAGCAGCGCCTGCTTGTGGCGGCCGTCGTCGGCCCAGTGCAGACGCTGTTCGATGTGCTCGTGGGTGTCGGTGTGCGAGGTCACGGCAATCGTCTGCGCGTCGGGCTTGAGCAACTCGGACGACAGGCGCCCCACGTTGCCGGCGAAGGTGGCGCTGTACATCATGGTCTGGCGCGTCTTCGGGATGCACTCGGCAATGAAGCGGATGTCGTCGATGAAGCCCATGTCGAGCATGCGATCGGCTTCGTCGAGCACCAGCATGGTCACGTTGTCGAGCACCAGCTTGCCGCTCTTGACGTGGTCGATCAGGCGGCCCGGCGTGGCGATCAGCACGTCCAGGGGGCCACGCATGGCCTTCAACTGCGCACCGTAGGGAACGCCGCCAACCACCGTGGCCACACGCAGGCCCTGCACATGGCGGCCGTAGGTGTCGGTCGCCTTGGCAACCTGGATCGCCAGTTCTCGGGTCGGGGTCAGGACCAGCACGCGCGGGCCGTAGACCACACCGCGATCGCGGCGCTCGCCACTGGCGCGCACGTCGAGCACGCCCTGCAGCGCGGGCAGCACGAACGATGCGGTCTTGCCGCTGCCGGTCGAGGACGAGACGCGCAGGTCGCGTCCGGCCAGCGCCGGCGTGATGGCACGCGCCTGCACGTCGGTCGGCGTGGTGTAGCCGGCGTCGGCCAGCGCACGGTGCAGGGCAGCGTGCAGGGCAATAGCCGCGAAGCCGCTCGGCGTCGCGCTCACAGGCGCATCGGAAGCGTCTTGTTGGTCTTGGGGATTCTGGGTCTCGGTAAACATCTCAGCTCTTTCAGATTCAGCGCGCGCACAGGCACGCACCGGCGCGGCACGGGGCAGCGCTGCAGATCAAGTCGCGGCAGGGTGAACGTGGGTGCCTGAGGGCAGCACCATCAACGGACGGGTCCAAGCGACGGCATCGCCGCCAACCAACGTCCGCGTCTGCAATCAGCAGCGGCACGCATCGAACGCCGAAAAGGCGGGATGCACCAGGCTAGAGGGGATGAACGAACGGCTTCGAAGACAAGGGCTCTTCGAAGCCGTGGCGGCATTGTAGCCGAAGTCCGGGTTTGTCCCTAATCTCGCGGCCCTAAATCGCCAGCAGGTGCTGGCGGTAGTGCAGCAATTCGTCGATCGACTCGTGCACATCGGCCAGCGCCGTGTGCGCCTGCGCCTTCTTGATGCCCTCAAGCGCGGCCGGTTTCCAGCGCCTGGCCAGTTCCTTCAGCGTGCTGACGTCAAGGTTGCGGTAGTGGAAGAACGCTTCCAGCGTCGGCATGTCCTTGGCCAGGAAGCGCCGGTCCTGGCAGATCGAGTTGCCGCACATCGGGCTCTTGCCGGCCTTGACGTACTGCGACAGCCACTCGATCACTTGCGCCTGGGCATGCGCTTCATCAACGGTTGAAGCCTTGACGCGGTCGATCAGGCCGCTCTTGCCATGCGTGCCCTTGTTCCAGGCGTCCATCGCGTCGAGCATGGCGTCGCTCTGGTGGATTGCAAACACCGGACCTTCGACGCGGGTCGTGACCTGCGCGTCCGTGACCACCACCGCAATCTCGATGATGTGGTCGCGGTCGGGGTACAGCCCTGTCATTTCAAGGTCGATCCAGATCAGGTTGTTGTCGTCTTTGGGCAGGACGGTATCGGTCATGGCGAACTCTAGTGATTCAAGTGCGGTCATTCTCTCAGCCCTACACTTCGTGCCTATGCAATCACTCTGGCTTTCAGTGGCGTTTGCCGCCGCCCTGCTGCTGACGGTGGCGCTCAGATTCTGGCTGGCCACAAGGCAGATGCGCCATGTCGCCGCGCACCGGGCGCAAGTACCGGCGGCATTCGCCGGGTCGGTGCCACTCGAGGCCCATCAGAAGGCCGCCGACTACACCATCGTGCGCTCGCGCTTCGGACTGATCACGCTGGCCTTTGGCACGGTGGTGTTGCTGGGCTGGACCCTGCTCGGCGGGCTGGACGCCCTGAACGGCGTCATCCGCGACGCGGTCCAGCCACGCTGGGGCGCCCTGGCGTATCAGATGGCGCTGGTGACCGCGTTCGCGCTGATCGGCGGCCTGCTCGACGCGCCGCTCGAGATCTACAACACATTTCACATCGAACAGCGCTTTGGTTTCAATCGCACGACGTGGCGCTTGTATCTGCTCGACACGGCCAAGGGACTGCTGGTGGCGGCGTTGATTGGCCTGCCGCTGGTCGCTCTGGTGCTGTGGATCATGGGCAGCGCCGGCGCCTGGTGGTGGCTGTGGGCGTGGCTGGCCTGGGTCGGGTTTCAGTTGCTGATGCTGGTGGTCTACCCGACCGTGATCGCCCCGTTCTTCAACAAGTTCGAACCGCTGCCAGACGAGTCGCTGAAAGAGCGTGTCCAGGCCTTGATGGCACGGTGCGGCTTTGCTGCCAAGGGCCTCTTCGTGATGGACGGCAGCCGCCGCTCGGCCCATGCCAACGCCTACTTCACCGGGCTGGGCTCGGCCAAGCGTGTCGTCTTCTTCGACACGCTGCTCAAACGGCTGACCCACGGTGAAGTGGAAGCCGTGTTGGCGCACGAATTGGGCCACTTCAAGTTGCGCCATGTGCCAAAGCGCATGGCCGTGATCTTCAGCATCAGTCTGGCCGCGCTGGCACTGCTGGGCTGGCTCACGCAACAGCCATGGTTCTACCTTGGTCTGGGTGTCACGCCCAACGTCGGCGGGCCCAATGACGCCCTCGCGCTGTTGCTGTTCATGCTTGCGCTGCCGCCGTTCAGCTTCCTCCTGGTGCCTCTGGCCTCGCGCGTGTCGCGGCGACATGAATTCGAGGCCGATGCCTACGCCTGCACGCAAGCCAGCGGCCGCGATCTCGCCAACGCGCTCCTCAAGCTGCACGAAGACAACGCCGGCACCTTGACGCCAGACCCTGTCTTCGTCACCTTCTACTATTCCCATCCGCCGGCTGGCGAGCGGCTGGCGGCATTGACGCTGGAGTCCGCATGAACGACCTTGCGACACGGCACTGCACGCCCCTGGAAGGCCGCGCGGCGATGAGCGCGGAAGAGATCGCTTCGCACCTGAAGACTTGCGACGACTGGTCCTTCAAGTCAGGCGAGATTGAAAAGGCGTTCGAGTTCATCGACTACCACCGCACGATGGCCTTCGTAAATGCCGTGGCCTGGATCGCTCATCGCGAGGACCACCACCCCGACATCGCGTTCGGCTACAACCGCTGCACGGTGCGCTTCAATACCCACTCGGTCGGCGGCATCTCGCTCAATGACTTCATCTGCGCGGCCAAAGTGGATGCACTGAACCGTTGAGCAAGTTCGCCGCGCTCGACTTGGGCCGCGTGGTCGCGGCGCACGGCCGCCATGTCCGGATCGAAACGCCCGACGGCGTGCGCATGAGCTGCCATCTGCGGGGCAAGAAGAGCGACTGCGTGGTTGGCGACATGGTGCGCTGGCAACCCGCCGGCGATGAAGGCGTGGTCGAACACATCGAGCCTCGGCGCAACCTCCTGTTTCGCCAGGATGATTGGCGCACGAAGTCGTTTGCTGCCAACCTGGACCAGATCCTCGTACTGGTGGCCGGTGAGCCGATGTTCTCGGAGACGCAACTGGCGCGCGCACTGATCGCCTCCGAGGACGCGGGCATCATGGTGCACGTGTTGCTGAACAAGATCGATCTGCCACAGGCGGGTGGCGCGCGCGACAGGTTGCGCCCCTATGGCGCGATGGGCGTCAGCGTCATCGAAACTGCGCTGAAGTCCCGGCCTGACGAAGCGCGTGCGCTGCTGTCACCGCTGCTGGCAGGACGCACGACGCTCGTGCTCGGCCCCAGCGGGACGGGCAAGAGTACGCTGATCAATCTGATGGTGCCAGACGCGGCGGCTCAGGTCGGCGAGGTGTCGCATGCGCTCAATTCGGGTCGCCACACGACCACCACCACGACCTGGTACTGGCTGGACGAAGCGCGCAGCACCGCACTGATCGACTCGCCGGGATTCCAGGAGTTCGGCCTGCGCCAGATCGATGCCCAGCAATTGCCATTGCTGATGCCCGACTTGCAGGCGCATGTAGCCAACTGCCGCTTCTACAACTGCACGCACCGGCAAGAACCAGGCTGCGGCGTGATCGCGGCAGTTGAACGTGGTGAGATCAGCGCTTCTCGCTGGCGCATCTACGGAGAAATCTGCGACGAACTCGCACGCACCAAGTGGTGACGCAACGAACGGCGCGCGACGATCCACTCTGCCTGCGGTTGCAGCATCGGCGCGCAGGGCGTGGAGTCCTCTTCAGCCCAGCAGATTGGCCAGCGTCAGCAGTGCCGCCAGCATCAGCCACAAGACCACGGAGCGCCAGACGAGTCCGACGACGCTCTGGAGGTGACCTGTCTGCGCAGGTGTGCCGGCGGTCGAGCCTGTAGCGCCGGGAGCCTGTCCAGCAGCGCCGTCGTCAAAGGTCTTCGAGCGGTCAGGCGTGATCCCGGGCGCGACCCCGCCGCCGAGTTGCACGCCGATGGCGCCCGCCGCCGCGGCCAGCAAGATCCCCTCGTTGCGATGCAACCAGAGGCTGGCGCTTCGCCGCCAGCCATTGACGGCCTCTTCGAAGTTGCCAACCACAGCGAAGCCAAACGCCGTCAGCCGTGCCGGCAGATGGTCAATCCGCTCAAACGTACTCTGTGACAGCCGCATCAGTCGCTCGTTGGCCGGCGCGTCGAGCGTTCGACTCTTGAACGCCCAGTAGCGGCTGGCAAATTCAGCCATGCGGTAAGCCACGGCCCCGGCCGGCCCCAGACCGACGGCAGCGAAGGCAACAAAACAGAAGAAGACACCGAAGACATGTCGGTGAGCGGCAAGCAATGAGTGCTCAAGCACATGACGCAGCAACTCAGTCCGCGGCAGTTCACTGGCGTCCAGATGGCGCCACTGCCCGAGCAGGCGACGCGCCTGGTCGTCATCGCCACGCTCCAGCGCGTCGCGGATGTCAGTGAAGTAGTGGCTGAACTGGCGGAAACCAAGTGTCAGGTAGAGCACCAGCACATTGAGTGCGAGCGCGGCCACCAGGCTGTACTGCACCAATGTGATGTACAGGATTGCAGCGGCGGACGCGGGGGCCAGCACAGTGACGCACCACACGACGATGGCGTGTCGCTCGTGACCGGCGTCGAAGTTGCGCCCGGTCCAGCCGACCCATGAGATCAATGCGTCATGGATCCAGTTGTCGCGTGGCAGCGGCTTGAGTTGTTCGATCAGCAGCGCGAAGAGAACGGCAAAGAAGCTCATCGCTTGCGATGATACGGATGTCAGGCGCGGAGAAAACAGTAGAGGTTGCGCAACATCGCGGCGGTCGCCCCCCAGATGAAGTAGGGCTCACCCGTGCCGCCTGGACGTGACCAAGGCATCGACAGGAATTCGCGCCGATGGCCGGCGAACTCGAATGCATGGCGTTGGTGGTGCGCAGGCGTCATCAGATATTCGAGCGGCACTTCGAACGCGTCCGCCACTTCGTGGGCGTCCAATGCAAGCGTGAACGGCGGATGCACCAGCGCCACAACGGGCGTCACGTCGAAGTGGGTCACGGTCCGGTACTCTGGCAAGGCACCGATGACCTCGATATGCCGCCGCTCCAGGCCGACTTCTTCTTCTGCCTCGCGCAACGCGGTGGCCACGGCGTCGTTGCCATCGCCGGGCTCTACGCGACCCCCAGGAAAGCTGATCTGGCCGGCGTGGTCTCGCAAGTGCGCCGTACGCTGCGTGAGCAGCACCGTGAGGCCCGCATCACGTTCGATCAGTGGCACCAGCACTGCTGCGGCCGCACGCTGTCGCCCCTCGAACAGACGTCCGTCGCCTCGTGTTTCCGGCTCCCACGGCGGTGGCGAAGCGAATCGCAGCCGCAGCGCGGCGGCATTGAGCAAAGCCGCATCGACTGCTGGCAGGTGACCATCGTGGCCGTGCACTGGAACCGCGCGCGGATTCAGAATGGGCAGACGGTGGCTTTGCAGCGGACTCATGCCGCAAGCATAGAGCGCCATTGACAAGGCCGCCCGCGGGCGGCCTTGTCTGCCATGAGCTCGATGTCAGGGGCGCCACGAGCGTCGGGCTCCCGTCCCGGCCGTCCTGG
>JANOPR010000454.1:0-2160 GCA_031421955.1 Burkholderiales bacterium | reverse complement strand
AGCCGGGCCAGCAACGACGCTGCTGCCGCGCTGGGCGCCGTGGCCATCTGCGCCTGTTGCACGCCGCTGGCACGCACGCTGGCACGCACCGCCCGGGCAAGCGTGCGCGCGCCACCGAATAGGCGCAAGCAAGCGCTGACTTGCAGCAGTACGCCGTCAGGCTCGACCACGACCTCGGGGGTGTAGCGCGCGAGCGTGAGCGCCAGCCGCTCGACGAAAGCCGCCTCGCGCGCCACGTCTCGCGGCAGCAATTGCAGCCCAGGCAGCAAGGCGGCGGCGCTGGCCGCGCTCATGCCCGGCTGCACGCCGGCAGCGCGGGCCCTGGGACAGGCCAGCCGCACGCGGCGCTGCTCGACCACACAGCGCGCCGATTCGCCGCTGGGCGGCAGGTCGGGCAGTGCAGCGAGCAGGGCCTCAAGCGGCAATCCGCTCAGGTGCAACGCGAACCACAGCATCGCCTGGCTCCGACAAGGTTGACGCCACCGCCCCCGGCACCTCCGCGGCCTCCACCCGCCACGGGGTTTGACGCGCCGGCAAGCCTGCGCCGGACCGCCCCAAGCGGGCGACGCCCCCTTGGGGGGCAGCGAACGCAGTGAGCTTGGGGGCTTCATGCTCCGCGCCGGACCGCCCCAAGCGGGCGACGCCCCAGGGGCCGCGCAGGGGCTCCTTCGGATCCTTGGGGGCCGACGCCGCAGGCGTCTTGGGGGCAGAGCAGCCCGACTCGGGCAGCATGAGTTGGAGCGCTTGCGTCATCGCCGGGCCACGCCGCTTGAAGACTGTCAGCGCCAGTTGCCCCAGCACGAGCGGCTCCAGCCACAAGCGCAGCGGCGCGGGCGAGGATTGCGCCTGCGCGCTTGCCGGGCGCAACGCAAACAGCGGGCAGGCGCCCTCCTGCGCGGCCAGGTGCAGGCGGCGCAGCGCCGTGGCGAGTGCGGCGGCCGGTGCGCGCTCTTGCCCCTGCCACCACAGCACCGCCGCACACGCGCCCGAGCGCAGCCCCTGCTCGGCGGCCCAGGCCGCATCGGCGAGCGACTCTGGCCTGACGAGCAGCAGGCGCTCGAGTGGCCAGCCCAGCGCGTGCAGCGCGGGGGCATAGGGCATGAAGGGCGGCGCGATGCACAGCACTTGGCCGGTAGGGTCGAGCCCGCGCCCCAGCCAGGGCGAAAGCAGGCGCAGTTCACCGCTGCCCGGGGCCGCAAGCAGCAGCTCGGTCAGCCCGGCCGCGGGCCAACCGCCGCCGGGCAACTCGGCGTCGAGGGCGGCAAAACCGGTCGGCCGGGCAACGGCGCCCGGCGTGGCTGCGCAGGCCAACTGGTCGGCCCGCCACAGTGCCGGCTGGGCGCTGGCCCCGGCCGCCGGCAAGCCGGCGAGTGCCTGCGCTGCGCCATGTGGGAGGGCTGGCGTGGAAACCGGAAAAGAAGGGGCAGTGCGCGGCATCGCAGGCCAGATTGGGAAAACAATAACTGTATGTTTATACAGCTATTGTGCCTTCCTGTGCGCCCTTCATGCCCGCCTTTGCCGGGCATTTTTTGCTCGGCCGCGGGCTTCAAGTTGACGGGCGCAGGCGCAACCAGACCAGGCAGCGCTCGGCAGCCAGGCTGGGCACCAACAGCGACTCCACGTGAAACCCCTCCACGTCCGAAGGCAAACTCGCCAGTTCGTCGCCGGGATGCCGCCCCTTCATCGCCATCCAGACCCCCCCCGCTGCCAGCAACGGGCGCGTCAAGCTGACGAAGTCGGGCAGCGAAGCGAAGGCGCGCGAGGTGATGACGTCGAACGCCGGCCCAGGCAAGGCCTCGACCCGCCCATGCAAGGCCTGCAGATTGGGCAGCGCAAGCTCGCCGGCCACCTGGCGCACGAAGGCCGCCTTCTTGCCCACGGCGTCGACACAGCTGACCGCCCACCCCGCGCAGGCGACAGCCAGCACCACGCCCGGCAGCCCCCCGCCGCTGCCGACATCAAGAATCCGCAGCGGCCCGTCGCCGACCTGGCGGCGCAGCGGCGCGACCACCGCCAGGCAGTCGGCCAGATGCTGCACTCGCATTTGAGCCGTGCCGCGCTCCGCCGTCAGGTTGTTCGCCCCGTTCCACTTGCGCTGCAGGGCAAGTTAGTCGACGAGCCTCTTGACCGCGGTCTCGGGCAAGGCGTGCCCCTGTGTCG
>JANOPR010000453.1:0-3847 GCA_031421955.1 Burkholderiales bacterium | reverse complement strand
GGTGCCACGCCCTCGAGCGCCTCGTCGGCGCGCGCACCGACCCAGCGGCGCAGCGCCGCGCGCGCCTTGGCCACGTCGCGCACGGCGTCGTCGCGGCGGTCGGCCAGCGCCAGCGCCTCCTGGCGCGCCATCGTGTGCTCGGCCGGCATGGCCTGGCCCGAGGCAATGCGCGCGTCCAGCGTGTCCTGCAGGACACGGTTCTCGCGCTCGAGCTCACCCAGTTGCGCTGCGCGGCGCTCGGCGAAATGCACACCGAGCCAGGCCAGCGCCGCCTCGCGCTGCACCGCGAGCTGGGCCACCGCCAGGTTCGCCCGCTCGCGCTCGACGCGGGCCTGCGCCCCGGCGGCGCGGGCCTCGCGTTTGGCGCGGTTGGGCACCTCCTGCATCACGCCGATTCGCTGCATCGTCATGAAGTCGCGCGTCAGGCGCAAGCGGTCGGCACCGCTGACGGGCAGGTTCTCCACGCCCAGCGTGAGGCGCGGATCGGGCAGCGTGGCCGCCGCCGGCTGCAGCGCTTGGGCGCCGGCCAGGGCGTGCTGTTGCGCGGCCAGCGACGGCGCCTGTTCGCGCGCGACGCGCGTGGCCTCCATCAGGCTCAGGCCGGCGTGGGCGAGGGCCGGCACGCACAGCGCGGCCAACACAGCGCAGACACGCAGGCGGCAGGGAAAGCAAGACATGGCAGATCCTTCAGGGCAATCGAGGCGGACGACACCAACATGCCAGGCCTGCGCAAGGGCAGCCTGGCCGAGCGGCCCGCGCTAGCCTGCGCCGGGCCGCCCCAAGCGGGCGACGCCCCCTTGGGGGGCCGACGCCGCAGGCGTCCTGGGGGCTAGTTGCGAAGGACGAGCAGGCGCAGGTACAGCGGCGGCGAGCCGGGCGGTGAGGCGCCGTAGGTCACCGGCGCCATGCCGGCCGCGGGTTGTGCGGGCAGGAGCTGAGCGTGAGTCCAGTCCAGCACCGCCAGCAACACCGGCGTTGCCGGCGCAGCCGAGGCCGGCGTCGGCTGGACGGCCTGCGGGTCTTGCTGGCAATGGGCTTGGCACAACTGAGGCTGCTCGGGGTCCATCGCGCGCGGCATGTTGCCCTCGCAGCCCGCCATCTCGGCCATTGCCGCCGGGACTTGCACAGCCGCCGCGACGGCCGGGCAGGCGTAGGCCGCGGTGGCGACCTGCACGAACAGCAGCAGGGCCGTCAGCCAACCGGACAGGCTGCGATTGGCGTGGCGGTTCAGACGCATGGCCGGAGTCTAGGCGGTCGCGGCGCTTCGGGCTTGATCCCGGACAAGTGGACGGCCTCGTTTACGCACGGCGAAGCGGCCAGGCCCATCCGGCAGGCGCTGCTGAGCAGCCGCCGCGGCGCACGGCGCCGCGCCTCGAGCGTTCAGGCACTCGCGCATGCATGCCGTCCTCAGGGCCTGGCCTGTTCCGCCATTTGCCGGTGGGCGGCGGCCATCGCGTCAAGCTGCGTTGCGATGCCCTCATAGCTGCTGGCGATCGCATTGCAGTGGGCCGGCATGCTCCCGCCACCCCGGCCGCCGCCGATCATGCCCTGGTAGCTCGAGGCCATCTGGCGATGCTCGGCCACTTTGGCGCGGGCAGCGGCGGCTTGCCCGGCGTAGTGCTTCACCAGGGCTTCATGGTCAGCACGGGTGCGCGCGGCTTCGATCTGCTGCTGCAGTGCCGGCGACGGGGCGGTGGCCAAACCTGCGCAGCCGCTCAGTGCGATGCCGGCCAGGAGCAGAGCCGCGGCGATGCGCCGACGGGATTGAAAGATCGTTGTCATGGTGTTTCTCCTTCGTTGAAAAAGGCAGTCAAACGGCTGACCTCACGCGCTCTCGGCGGCGGTCAACGCGCCAGCCGGTTGAGCAGCCAGGCGAAAAACGTCCCGGCCAGCAGCGCCCACGCACTCAGCACGAGCGCCGCAAGCACGAAGCCCGGCCAGGCAAAGGGCCGCGGCTGGACCAGGCTCGAGAAGTCCATGCCGTGGAACAGGCTGTTCATGAATCCCAGGAACGGCCCGGGTGCCAGCATCCAGACCAGCGTGCACAGGGCGTAGAACGCCCCGACGGTGAGGGCCAGCGCGAGGCCGGTGCGAATCGGTGTCATGGCGGGAACTCCGGCAGTTGAAGATTGAGGTCCAGGAGGGGCGCCTTGGGATCGACGTTGCGTCGTCCATGGCGCGCGGCGCGAGCGACCGAGTGCGTGGACCGCGCCCACGCGCTCAGCAACCCGGCAGGCCGGCTAAAGGGTCAGGCGCAGGAACCTGATGGCCACCGGAAGGGCCGGCGGCGGCGGCGCGGCAGCGATGCGCCAGGTGCTCTGGACACTCGCCACGTCGAATGCCCGCCACGCGTGCGTGGACACGACCATGGGTGGCGCTTCCCACAGGACCGGTAGTTTGGTCTTGGCGACTGCGCTCTGCTCGGCGTCGCAGAAACTCTTGCAGGCCTGCTGGCTGGCATCGGGGGCGCGCGAGTCATGCACTCCGGCCATGCCGGGCATCGGCGCCTCGAACCGACCCTGCTGCACGACGCAGGCATTGGCCACGCCAACCGCGAGGCTGAACAGCCAGACGAAAAGCATCACCCGGGCGATGAATCTTGTGCGGCTTGTGCAGGTCGTGAAACTCATGTCGATCAGTGCGAGCGCGATGAACGCCCGACTGTGCAATGAAGAATAGGCCGGTCTCTCGGGTGGAGGTTGATCGGCGTCAACCCGCAGCCGCGATTCGACGAAGCGATCAGTTTCGTTCGCCGGCAGGTCGGTGTCCTGGCCTTGCGCCTACTTGGCGGCTTCGATCGCGGTCACGACATAGCCGCTGGGCGTCTTCTCGGCCGCGAAGCGGATCTTGTCGCCGGCCTTCAAGACCTCGAGCAGGACGCCGTCCTTGACCTGGAAGACCATCGTCATCGGCGGCATGTCCAGGTTCTTGATCTCGCCATGCTTGATGGTGATCTTCTTGGCACCTTTGTCGACCTTGCGCACTTCGCCCTCCGCCATGGCGGCCGCGGCCGCCGCGGCACCCGCCGGGTGGTGCGCGCTGTGTTCATCAGTCTTGGGCTGGGCCAGGGCCGGCGTCGCAGCGAAAGCCAGCAGCAGGGCGGTGGTGATCAGTGATTTCATCGGGTGTCTCGTTTCAACGGTAGGTTTGGAACACGCTGCTGCGGCCGCCTTGCGCGACCAGCAGCACATCGTAGGGGTCGCGGCGATTGCCGTACTCCGGCCCGTCCATGCCGGGCGAGCCGACCGGCATCGCGGGCACGGCCAGGCCGACCGCGGCGGGTCGCTCCTTGAGCAGGCGACGGATTTCGCGCGCCGGCACATGGCCCTCGACCACGTAGCCGCCGACACGGGCGGTGTGACACGAGCCCAACTGCGCCGGCATGCCGAGCTGCCCGCGCATGGCGCTGTTGCCGGTGTCGAACACGCGCACCGCGAAGCCGTTGGCCTCGAGGTGCTTGATCCAGTCCTTGCAGCAGCCGCAACTCGGATCCTTCCAGACCTCGACCCGCGGTGCCGCGGCGGTCACGGCACGGGCCGGCGCGGCGGCGGCAGCCGCACAGGCAACGATGAAATGGCGGCGCTGCAACTTCACTTCGCCGCCACCTGGGTTGCGCGGACGCGGACCCGGCCGACCATGCCGGCCTGGTAGTGGCCGGGGATCAGGCAGGCGAAGTCGAACTCGCCGGCGCGGTTGAAGGTCCAGATGATTTCGCCCTTCTTGCCGGCGTCGATGTGCGCCATGTAGGGCTCGTCGTGCTCCATCTTCGGGAACTTGAGCATCAGGGCGGCGTGCTCGTCGAGTTCCTTCTTGGTGCCGAGCACGAACTCGTGGCGCAGCTTGCCGC
>JANOPR010000452.1:0-5475 GCA_031421955.1 Burkholderiales bacterium | reverse complement strand
ACCTTGATCGCGGGCGGGAAGTCGGCCGTCAGGAACAGGTCCGAGCCATTGCGGCTGATCATCAGGCGCAGCAGGTCGTTGACGAACTTTGAAGCTTGGTCGCGTTCCATGAGCTAGTGCTCCATGCGCACAGCGACAGGGGTCGCCAGCAGTGTGGTTGCCAAGCAACCGCCGCGGATCCGGCTCTGCCGGTCCGCCAGCGGTGCCCCCTCGAGGGGGAGCGCCGAAGGCGCTTCGGGGGTGATTGATCTCATCCGGGGAAGTTCTCCGGCGAGCGCGCCCGGCTGCGCGCTTCGGCCGGCGAGATGATGTTGCGCTTGACCAGTTCGGTCAGGGTCTGGTCGAGCGTGGTCATGCCCATGCTCTGGCCGGTCTGGATCGCCGAGTACATCTGGGCGATCTTGTTTTCGCGGATCAGGTTCTTGATCGCCGAGGTGCCGAGCATGATCTCGTGCGCGGCGACGCGGCCGCTGCCGTCCTTCAACTTGCACAGGGTCTGCGAGATCACGGCGACCAGCGACTCCGACACCATCGAGCGCACCATCTCCTTTTCCGCGGCCGGGAAGACGTCGACGATACGGTCGATGGTCTTGGCTGCGCTCGAGGTGTGCAGGGTGCCGAAGACCAGGTGCCCGGTCTCGGCCGCGGTCAATGCCAGGCGGATGGTTTCCAGGTCGCGCATTTCGCCCACCAGGATGCAGTCCGGGTCTTCGCGCAGCGCGGCGCGCAGCGCGTTGTTGAACGACAGCGTGTGCGGCCCGACCTCGCGCTGGTTGACCAGGCACTTCTTGGATTCGTGCACGAACTCGATCGGGTCTTCCACGGTCAGCACATGGCCGTATTCGCTTTCGTTCAGGTGGTTGACCATTGCCGCCAGCGTCGTGCTCTTGCCCGAACCGGTGGGGCCGGTCACGAGCACCATGCCGCGCGGTTTCAAGGCCAGCTCGCCGAAGACCTTGGGCGTGTTCAGCTGCTCGAGCGTCAGGATCTTGCTCGGAATGGTCCGGAACACCGCGCCCGCGCCGCGGTTCTGGTTGAAGGCGTTGACGCGAAAGCGCGCCAGGCCCTGGATCTCGAACGAGAAGTCGCACTCCAGCGTGTCTTCATAGTGCTTGCGCTGCGAGTCGTTCATGATGTCGTAGACCATGTCGTGCACATGCTTGTGCTCGAGCGGGTCGACATTGATGCGGCGCACATCGCCGTGCACCCGGATCATCGGCGGCAGACCGGCCGACAGGTGCAGGTCGGAGGCCTTGTTCTTGACCGAGAAGGCCAGCAGCTGGGTGATGTCCATGGGTTTTGGCGATGCTCTTGAGATAGGCTCAGGCGATTATGGCGAGCATGGCAGCCAAGTTACAACAAGTCAGGGCGCGCATTGCCGCTGCATGTGTCGCCGCGCAACGCCCCGTGCAAAGCGTCACGCTGCTGGCGGTCAGCAAGACCTGGCCCGCCGCGGCGGTGCGCGATGCCCATGCGGCGGGTCAGTGCGCCTTCGGTGAGAACCAAGTGCAGGAAGCGCTGGCCAAAATCGAGGCGCTGGCCGACCTGCGCAACCAGATCGAATGGCACCTGGTCGGCCCGCTGCAAAGCAACAAGACGCGCGCCGCCGCAGCAGCATTCGACTGGGTTCACAGCATCGACCGGCTGAAGGTCGCCGAGCGGCTGTCGGCGCAGCGCCCGCCCGGCTTGCCGCCCTTGCAGGTCTGCCTTCAGGTCAACATCAGTGGCGAGGCCAGCAAGCATGGCGTGGCGCCGGCCGAGCTGCCGGCGCTGGCGCGCGAGGTCGCGGCGCTGCCGAACTTGAGGCTGCGCGGGTTGATGGCCGTGCCGGCCCCGACCCAGGACTTCGAGTCGCAGCGGGCGCCGCACCGGCGCCTGCACGCGCTGATGTCGGACCTGCGCGCACAGGGCTTGGCGCTGGACACGCTGTCGATGGGCATGAGCGACGATCTCGAGGCCGCGATCGCCGAGGGTGCCACGCAGGTGCGCGTGGGCAGCGCGATCTTCGGCGACCGCGCTGCGGCGTCAGCGGCTGGCCGGTAGCGAGATGATGCGCTCGCCGCTCGGCGTGGTCTGCACCGTGCCGCCGGGCTTGGGCTGCATATTGGCGCTGCCGACGCGCAGGGGCACCGCCGTGACGCTGGGACGGCCCTGCTGCGTGGTGAAGACATTGAGGTAGTGCAGCCCTTCGCTGCTGACCGTGACGCGCACCTCCAGGCTGCGCACTTGGCCGGCGCGCAGTTCGAGTGGCCCCTGCGCTGAGGCGCCATCGATCTCCAGTCGCACATCGGGGTGGCTGGCGCGCAACTCCACGCTGGCGGGCGCGCTGACGCCCGACAGCTGTAGCCGCACCGTGCCCGCCTGGCCGAGCCGAAGCTGCGTGGGTGCGGCGTAGCGAACGTGGACACCCGAACCGTTGGGCTTTTGCCGCGCCTGGACCCAGCGCGGCGCGTTCTGCTCACTGCGCGCGCCGGCCTGAGCCGCGAGGAGCGAATCGGCGTGGGCTTGTGCGCCGGCGCACAGGCACAGGGCGATGACGAAGGAAGCCGGGCGTTGGGGGGTCATGGTCGGGCTCTCATTGCACGCTGAAGTTGAAGCAACGTGGGCCGATCGGGCTGGGCGCCGCACGCATGTTGTAGTCGCTCAAGGCCAGGGTGTGCGTTCCGGCCGGCAGCGTCGTGACCGTCGTCTCGATGTTGGCGGTATCACTTATGAAGTCGGCCTGCGTGCCGTCGGCGCGTGTCAGCACGAAGTCGGGGTCGGTGCCGCTGGTACCGGGCACCGCACTCAGTGTGAGCGTGCGCGCGCCGGCCGTTGTCGTGAAGCGGATGTAGCTGAAGTTGCCGAGCTTGTTGGGTACGCCGGCGCTGTCGGTCACGCAGGTCTGGAGCGTGCCGCCGGCATAGCTGCGGTAGACCGGCAGCGCCTGGGCCACGCCGCCGTTGTTGACCTCGGTGCTGCCCACGGCGTCGGCCACCGTGATGATCTGGCTTTGCAGCAGGCTGTCGATGGTGCCTACCGCCGCGGGCAGCGCAGACTTCAGCGCCGCGGCGAAGCTGTGGATCGAGGCTATCGTGCTGCCCGTGCGCAGGGGCCCGTTCATGACGTTGAAGATGGGCGCGAAGCCGATGCCGGGATCCTGGTCAAACCGCCACAGCAGGTATTGCACCGAAGACTCGGAGAACCAGCCGCGGTTGCTGCCCGGGGCCAGCGAGACGTCGATGATGAAGCCCGAGGCCTGACCGGCGCCGAGCGAATCTGCATACAGCGGGCTGGCCAGCGCCATGCCGGCCCAGGCGTTGCCCCAGCCTTCTGAAAACGCCACGCCCATGTCCAGCCGGTCGCCACTGCCATGGTCGCCGCCGACACTGTCGCTGCGCGAGAGCGCGTGCTGGAAATAGTGGCCCCACTCATGGGCCACGACATGGCTGTCGTACTCGTCGGTGTCGGTGTCGGCGGCACCCAGCAGGAACAGCCGGCGCCTGCCGCCGTAGTCGGTGAAGAACGAGGTGCCGATTTGCCCCTGCGCCCACTCCAGTTCGGAGTTGCCGCCCGCGGGCATGTTGCCGGGGCTCCACATCACCTGCAGCGCCGGGAAACTCAGGTTGGGCGAGGCGCTGAGCACTTTCTGCGTCGCGCGGTAGATGGCATCCAGGATCGCGAAAGGGGCGGCGGCGCGCGTGCCGACGGTATAGCTGCTGCCGTTCCAGCCCGAGGCGGCACGCAGGTTCTGCGTGTGCGTGGCAGCGGCCGGCGTGAAGCGCGCCGAGTCGACCACCCACAGGGCCTCGCCGTTGGTGTTGTCGCGCACCGTGAAGTCCCAGCTGCCGCCGCTCGCGGCGCTGCGCCGCAGCTCGGCACGCACCCGCACCAGGACCTCGGCGTTCGGGTTGGCCACCGTGAACGAATACTGGCCTGCGCCGTTGGTGCTGGTCGACGCCAGGGCCGTCCCCGTTGTTGCGATCAACTCGACCGTGGCGCCGCGAATGGGCCGGAAGGCGCGCGCCGCGTAGTCCAGGCCGCCACCCGCTGTGTTCGGGACGGACTCGAACTCGGCGACGCCGCTGATCGTGACCGAGGCGGGTGGCGGCGGGGCCGGCGCGCTGCCGCCACCGCCGCCGCAGCCCGCGACCAGGACCCAGGCGAAAAGCAGGCACGCCGCGCGCAACGGCGATCTCGATTGCGGGGCACGGGCAGGTGGGTTGTGGCTCATGAGCGGCAGAGGCAAAAACGTCCATGCATCAACGCTCAGTCGAGCTTGACGCCGAGCCGGGTGATGATCGGGCCCCAGCGGGCGACGTCGGCGTCGATTACGCGCTTGAAGTCGGCCGCGCTGCCGCCGACGATGGTCAGGCCGCTCTTGGCCATCGCGTCGCGGATGCTGGGGTCCTTCAGCGCTTCGTTGGCGTCGGTGTTGACCCGGGCCACGACGGCGTCGGGCAGCGAGGCCGGGCCCACGAGGCCGTTCCAGGCCAGCGACTCCACCCGGGGCAGGCCGCCCTCGGCCAGGGTCGGCAGCTCCTTCAGGCTGTCGGGCCGTTGCGCGCTGCTGACCGCGATGAGTCGCACCTTGCCGCTCTGCACATGCGCCAGCAGGGCCGGGGCGACCATGAACGTGGCGTCGGCCGTGCCCTGGGCGACGGCCATTGCCGCCGGCGGCGAGCCGTTGAACGGAATGTGTGTGGCCTGCACCCCGGCCTCTGCCAGGAACAGCTCCATCGTCAGGTGCGCCGACGAGCCGTTGCCCAGCGACGAGTAGTTCATCTTGCCGCCCTGGGCCTTGCCCCAGGCCACCAGCTCGGCGACTGTCCTGGCCGGCACCTTCTCGGCGTTGACCGCCAGTACATTGGGCTGCGAGGTGGTCATCACGATCGCTCGCAGGTCCCTGGCCGGGTCGTAAGGCGTCTTGCGGTAGAGGAAGGGCGCAAAGGCCAGCGGGCCGTTGAAGCCGATCGCCAGCGTGTGGCCGTCGGTCGCCTTGGCGGCGATGTCCAGCCCGAGCATGCCGCCGGCGCCGGGCTTGTTGTCGACCACCACCGGCTGGCCCCAGCGCGCCGCCAGCTTGTCGCCCAGCAGGCGAACGATCAGGTCCAGCGAACTGCCGGGCCCGGTGGGCACGACGATCTTCACCGGCTGCGTCGGCCAGGCGGGCTGCGCGTGCGCAGGCAGGGCCGCGAGTGCGCCGGCCAGGCCGGCAAGCAGGGAAAGCATCGGGCGTCGCAGCATCGTTTCATCCTCGGCTCAGGTCGATCGAAGGCGCATCCTAGCCGCCGCGCGGTGTGCGAGGATGCAGGCCTGTTCAGCACCTCCCGCCGGGCCGCCCATGTGGATCACGCGTGTTCTCGCTGCTATTGCCGCGCTCGTGGCGCTCATTGCACTCTACTTCTGGGCCGCGCTGTCGTGGAGTTACTCAAGTGGCGAGCGCGCCGGCTGGGCGCAGAAGTTTTCGCACAAGGGTTGGATCTGCAAGACCTG
>JANOPR010000451.1:0-4898 GCA_031421955.1 Burkholderiales bacterium | reverse complement strand
GTTACCGCGTCGGCGACCTGTCGCGCGCCTACGCCTCGATGGCCATCGAGGAGGACTTCTTCGTCAACTACGGCTTCGTCACGCGGTCGCTGCACGGCCTGATGCACCCGCGCACGCCGCGCACCCGCTGGCCCAAGTCGCGCTGGGCACAGGCCCACGAAGTGCTGGCCTTCGTGAGCGAGCGCGGCGTCGTGCACCCGCGCGAGGTCGACCTGCAGTTCCAGCATGGCAAGTCGCGCAACTGGTTCGGCGGCTCGGGCAATGCGTCGACGCAGTTGCTCGACGGCATGCATTACCGCGGCCTGCTGCGCGTGGCGCGGCGCGAGGGCGGCACGCGCTGCTACGCTGCGCGCGAGGTGAACGAGGCCGCGCCCGACCCCGAAGCGGCGCTGGACGCCATGGTCGACGTGATCGTGGCCAAGTACGCGCCATTGCCGGCGCCGTCGATGTCGCAGCTGATCATGTTCCTGGCCGCCGCCGCGCCGCAGTGGCGAGACGCGCGCAAGGCCGCGCTGGCGCGGGCCAGGCAGCGCCTGCCGAACGCCGCAGTGGACGGCGTGACCTGGTACTGGCCGGCCGGCGAGGACCCCGCCACAGCACGCCCTGCAACGGTCGACCGCGTGCACCTGCTGGCGCCGTTCGACCCGCTGGTCTGGGACCGTCGCCGCTTCGAGCTCTTCTGGGGCTGGCCCTACCGCTTCGAGGCCTACACGCCCGCGCCCAAGCGCCGGCTCGGCTACTACGCGCTGCCGCTGCTGTGGCGCGAGCAGGTGGTGGGCTGGGCCAATGTGGCGGTGCGCGAGGGCCGGCTGCAGCCCGAGGTCGGGTTCTTCGGGCCGCGCATCGGCGACACCGCGTTCGTCAACGCCGTCGATGACGAGCTGCAGCGGATCAGTGCGTTCCTGGGCTTGTAGGCGCGCACTCGATCACGTCACCGGCGCCGGGTTGAACAGCACCAGCGCGTTGTGCAGCTTCCAGTGCTCGGCCCAGGTCTTCTTGCCGCTGGCCACGTCGAGCAGCAGGGCAAAGAGCTGCCAACCGACGTCTTCGATGGTCGCGCTGCCCTCGGCGATCGGGCCGGCGTTGAGGTCCATCAGGTCGTGCCAGCGCCGCGCCAGTTCGCTGCGCGTGGCAACCTTGATCACGGGGCAGGCAGCCAGGCCGTAGGGCGTGCCGCGGCCGGTGGTGAAGACATGCAGGTTCATGCCGGCGGCGAGCTGCAGCGTGCCGCAGATGAAATCGCTGGCCGGCGTGGCGGCAAAGACCAGGCCGCGCTGGCCGTTCAACTTTTCGCCCGGCGCGAGCACGGCGCCGATCGGCGCGCTGCCGCTCTTGACGATCGAGCCCATCGCCTTCTCGACGATGTTGGACAGGCCGCCGGCCTTGTTGCCCGGCGTGGTGTTGGCGCTGCGGTCGACGCCGCCACGAGCCAGGTACGCGTCGGTCCAGGCCATCTCGCGGACGATGGCCGCGGCCACTTCAGGGCTGGCAGCGCGTGCGGTCATCTGGTCGACGGCGTCGCGCACTTCGGTGGTTTCGCTGAACATCACGGTGGCCCCGGCGCGCACCAGCAGGTCGGTGCAGAAACCGACCGCCGGGTTGGCGGTCACGCCGGAGAACGCGTCGCTGCCGCCGCACTGCACGCCGACCACGAGCTCGCTGGCCGGCACGGTGACGCGGCGGCGCGCGTTCAGGCGCTGCAAGTGGCGCTCGGCGGTGGCCATGACCGCGTCGACCATGGACAGGAAGCCCACATGGGCGTCGTCTTGCAATCGCACGTGGCCGCCAATTGGAATGCTGTGGGGCGGCAGCAGGCGCTCGGGCTGCAGCTTCTCGCAGCCCAGGCTGACGACCATCACCTCGCCGCCGAAGTTCGGGTTCAGGCTGATATGGCGCAGGGTGCGGATCGGGATCACCGCGTCGGGTGCGTCGATCGCGACACCACAGCCGTAGCTGTGTTCGAGGCCGATCACGTCGTCGACATGCGGGTACTTGGGCAGCAGCTCGGCCTTGATGCGCGCCACGGCCACGTCGAGCACCCCGGCCACGCACTGCACGGTGGTGGTGATGGCCAGCAGGTTGCGCGTGCCTACGCTGCCGTCGGCGTTGCGGTAGCCCTCGAAGGTGTGGCCGTCGAGCGGCAGCAGCGGCGCGGACTGGACGCTGGCGATCGGCAAGCCGACGAGGGTGCGCGCCGCCGGCATCTCGAGCAGCCGCTCATGGACCCAGCTGCCGGCCGCGATGTCGCGCGCGGCGCGGCCGATGGCCACGCCATAGCGGATCACTTCGGTGCCGGCCGCCAGGTCGAGCAGCGCGACCTTGTGCGCCTGCGGCACCTTGTCACGCAACGTCAGGCCGCTCGGCAGCTGCGTGCCGGCGGGCAGGCCGCCGTCGTTGGCAACCACGGCGACGTTGTCGCGCGCGTGCATGCGGATGGTCAGGGGCGCATTCATGGCGACGAAGTCAGCGGCGGAAAACCGTACAGGCGAGCCGGGTTGTCGACCAGGATACGCCGGCGCGTGGCGTCGTCGTCGGCCCAGAGCAGCAACTGGTCGAGCATCACGGCGTCGGGCGGCGGCGCGGCGCGGCCGGCATGCGGCCAGTTGCTGGCCCAGATGCAGCGCTCAGGGTGCGAGCGCACCAGCGCGCGCGCCAGCGGGGCCACGTCGGCATACGCCGGCGCGGCGTGGCGCGACGATTCGTAGGGCGCCGAGAGCTTGACCCAGCAACGCCCGCCGTCCAGCAGGCGCAGCAGCGAGGCGAAGGCCGGGTCGTCGACCGAGGGCGGCGCCGGGTCGAGGTATTTGCCGAGGTGGTCGACCACGATGTCCAGCGACAGGCCGCGCAGCTGCGCCTCGTATTGCGGCAGCTCCCAGCCGTTGAACTGGACTTGCAGGTGCCAGCCCAAGGGCCGCACGCGCGCGGCCACCGTCTCCAGCTGCGGCCACTGCAGCGTGCCGCCGGGCAGCATGTGAAAACGCACCCCGCACACGCCCAGGTCGGTGAGGTGCAGCAACTCGGCGGCGTCGACCTCGGGCGGGACCACGGCCACGCCGCGTGCATCGCCGCCGAAGGCGGCCAGCGCCTCGAGCATGCCGCGGTTGTCGCTGCCGTAGAAGTTGGACTGCACGACGACCACACGCTGCAGGCCCAGGGCGGCCTGCACATGGCGGTAGTTCGCAACGCTGGCCGGCGGCGGGCGTGGACGAGCGTCGTCGGGCGCGGCGAAACGATCGTCGAAGACATGCATGTGGCAGTCGCAGGCGCCGGGCGGCGCGATCAGCTGCGGTCCTTTGGTCATGTCTGGCGCCGCGGCGGCTTCATCCTGAACGACGCAACGCGGCCAGGCGGCGCGCGTGCTCGGCGTTGACGGCGCCCGCCGGTATGCCGCCGCGCAAAAGCTCGGCCAGTTGCGTCACGGTCTCCAGCGCCTGGTGCTCGGCGGCGGCCGGCGTCAGGCCGCCGATGTGCGGCGTGGCGACCACGCGCGGGTGCCGTGCCAGCGCCAGCGTGGGCATCTGGTCGGGAGCACGGCCCACGTCCAGCGCGCAGCCGCCCAGGTGGCCGCTGTCCAGCGCCTGGCGCAGCGCGGCTTCATCGACGAGGTTGCCGCGCGAGGCGTTGATGAAAAACGCGCCGGGCTTCATGCGTGCGAATCGCGTGGCGTTCATCAGATTCTCGGTCTCGGCCGTGGCCGGGGCCAGGCAGAGCACGAAGTCGGACTCGGCCAGCAGGTCGTCAAGCGACAGGCGCCGCAGGGCGGGCTCGGTGTCGTGCACCAGCGGGTCGCTGTACGACACTTGCATGCCCAGGGCCAATGCCAGCGTGCCGACATGGCGGCCAATGTGCCCGTAGCCGATGATGCCCAGTTGCGAGCCGCGCAATTCGCGTCCCATGCGCACGGGGGGCTGCACGCCGTCGCGGTAGGCCAGCACGCTGCGGCTGATGTCGCGCGACAGGTCGACCATCACGCCGAGCACCCACTCCGCCACCGAGGTGCCGAAGCCGGCACTGGCGCGAGTCACGAGCACGCCAGCGGCGCTGGCTGCGACGACGTCGACATTGCGGATGTCCATCGCGCAGCGCATGAAGACGGCAAGCGCCGGGCTGACGGCGAACAGCTCGGCAGGCGCAGCGGTCTGGCGGTCGCTGACGATGATGTGGCAGCCCGCGGCGGCCGCGATCAACGCCTCGCCGCTCAAGGCCTGCTCGTGCTCGTGCAGGCGCACGCTGCCCAGCGCGCGCAGCCCCGCCAGCGCCTTGTCGCCGTAATACAGCGCGCGGGCGGCGGGGTTGAACGCAAGCAGGATCGTTGGCATGGTACGAGTTCAGACGGCCAGCGCCACCAGCTCCCACCGCGGCCCGTCAGGCACCTTGCACGTTCACATACAGCGCGGGCATCAGGCGGCGCCCAGTACGTTGACGTACAGGGCGTAAAGCGAATGGCTGCTGGCCATGAACAGGCGGTTGCGCTTGGCGCCGCCGAAACACACGTTGGCGCAGCGCTCAGGGAGGTGGATGTGGCCGATGGCCTGCCCCGTGGCTTCGACCACGCGCACGCCATCCAGGCCCGCCGAGGGCACGCGGCCGGTGCTGCCGTAGCCGCACCATATGTGCCCCTGCGCGTCGACCGCAATGCCGTCGAGCGCGCCGCCGTCGACCGCATCGATGACCAGGCGCTTGTTCGTGAGCACGCCCTGGGCGCCGACGCGATAGGCCCACCGCTTGCGGTGCGGCTCGGCCCGGCTCTCGACGACGTAGAGCTCAGATTCGTCGGGCGAGAAGGCCAGGCCGTTGGGCCCTTTCAGGTCGTCGATCATGCGTTGCAGCAGCCCGCCGTCGGGCGCCAGGCGATAGACCGCGTGCGGCAACTCCTGCGCGGCCGGCTCGCCCTCCCA
>JANOPR010000450.1:0-5614 GCA_031421955.1 Burkholderiales bacterium | reverse complement strand
CCGGGATACCCTTGAAGATGATCGAGTTGTACTGGCCGATCTTCGGGTGGTTGGGCATGAAGCTAGCGAACTTCAGCATCGGTGTCGCGGCCACCAGGGCCCAGCCCTTTTCAAGCACTTCCGGCATCGCCTGCTGGCCGTAATTGATGGGAGTGTGGTTGGTCGTCACCACATGCCGCGTGTTGGGAACCGGCTGACTCGCCAGCGCCACCAGATAGGCGGCCAGGTCCTTGTTCTTCGACTTGGCCGAGACCGAATACGAAATCGGGTGCGACAGGTTGGACGGCTTGCCGCCCTTCTTGCCCGACGGCGCGTTGATCCAGGTGATCTTCTTCTGGTAGTCGGCCTGGCCTTTCAGGTTCCAGGCTTTGGACTGGTCGGTGACGCGCCAGACGCCGTGGAAAAACACCAGCGCCTCTTCCTTTGCAAACGACGCCTGCTCGATCGCGTCCCACGACATCGACGTGTTGGTCGCCGAAAACGCCTTCTTGTCGACGCAGTACTTAACCCAGGTGAAGAAGTCCTTCATCGCCACCTTCGACGCCTGCAACTTGGCCTCGGCCTTGTCGTAGGGCACGTGGCCGAAGCCTTCCATCATCATCTGGAAATCGGGCCCGGCGTTGGGCCGATGCAGGATGCCGAACTTGGTGACCTTTTTCGTGACCGCCTGGCCGGCCAGGTCGCACAGGTCATAGGCGGTGAAATCGCCACTGTCGACACGCCCCGGAATGGCAGCGATCTCCTTGTCGGTCTTGCCCATCTTGCGCAGCTTGTCGTTGTTCAGGAAATACATTCGAACTTCGGAGTCCTGCGGCACGCCGTAGCGCGTGCCCTTGTAGCTCACCGACTGCCACAGCGGCACGATGATGTCGCCGTACAGCTCGGGGTTCTTGGTGATGTGGTCTTCGAGGTTCCAGGCATAGCCGCTTTCGGCGAAGGCGCCGGTCCATTCATGCGCCAGCACGAAGATGTCGGGGCCCTTGTCAACCGCGAAGGCCTTCAGCAGGTCCAGGGCGTCGTCGTCATAGCCCTTGGCGTTGGTCTCGTTGAGCTCGATCTTGACGCGCTTGTCGGCGCCGGCAGCAGCCAGCATCTTGTTCAGCGTCTCGCCCGCGGCAACCAGATTGCCGGCGCGCAAGGGGCCCGAGCGGTCCGCCCGCGACCAGACCTTGATCACCACGTCTTCGGCCGAGGCCGGGCTCACCGCGGCACACAACAGTGCACCGGCAGCAATGGCTGACAAAGTGTATTTCCAGTTCTTCATGATGCCTCCTGACTGGCGCGGTCTGGCCGCGCTGTTGATAAACCCGGCGCCCTCGGCGCGTCACCTACTGCCTGCCTTGACTCGTCGACGATGCGCCTCAACAGCGCCGGTTCGTCGGTGCAGATCGCGTCGGGGTCCAATGCGACCAACGCGCACAATTCACCTTCGCGCTCTTCGTGCCAGAGCGTGATGTTCAAACCCGATTGGCGCAGCAGCGCGACCGCCGCCGAATCGAGCAGCCGATGCGGATAGGGCGCGCGGTGCTCCCAGCAGGGGTGCACGCCGTCGGCCTGGTAGGCCTGCGCCAGCCGCACCAAGTCCGCCGCTGCGAGCACGCTACCGACCATCAATGACGTGCGGATGTCAGGCGTTCGCAGCTTCAGCGCAGCCAGCGCCGGGCCATGGAAGCCGCCGACCGTGATGCGGTCGCGCCAGCGGCTGGCTGCCACCAGGGCCCCGACTGAGAGCGCGATGTCCGGATCCTTGAGTTCGATCAGCAAACCGATGTTGACTTGCGGCGCCCATTCGAGCAGGTCGGTCAGTCGCACCAGGCCGGGTTCGAGCGCCTCGAGTTCGGCCACGCTACTCTGCGCAACCAGCCGCTGGCCGAGCATCAGATCGTGCCGGATCACCAGAACGCCGTCGCGCGTGGCCTGGGCGTCGCACTCGATCGCGTCGGCCCCGTCGGCGACCGCCGCCTCGAACGCGGCCCAACTGTTCTCCGCATGCGCCGCGCTGCTGCCGCGATGGGCGACGACTTGGGGCCGGATCACGTGGTTTCCTCGCGTGCAGTCAGGCCACGCACGGTGGCGCGCACGACCAGGCTGGCCGGCAGCGTGAAGACATCGCGCGGCGACGCCGGTGTCTCGGCGCGTTGCCGAATGACCTGCATCACCTGGTTGGTGAGCAACTGCACCGGCTGGCGGAAGGTGGTGAGCCGATAGGCCTGCCAGGCGGCTTGGGGGATGTCGTCGAAGCCGATCACGGACAGGTCCTGCGGAACGCGCCGGCCGCAATCCAGCCGCGCGGCGTCGAGGAAACCGATCGCCAGCAGATCGGTGACGCAGAACGCGCCGTCGATCCGGTCGTCGACAAGCAGTTCCAGCGCGGCCTTGCGCCCGGCCGAGTAGTCGGTCGCGCCTTCTTGCCAGACCCGAACCGGCACCCCCGCCTGCGCCACCCGGTCGCGGAACGCGTTCAAGCGCCCTAACAGGCTCGAGGTCTGCGCTGCGCTGGACACGACGGCGAGCTTGCGGCAGCCGGCGGCCAGCAAATGCTCCGCGGCAGCGCGGCCGCCACCGGCGTTGTCGGTAACCACGGTGTCGACCGCGAAACCCGGCATCAGCTTGTTGACCAGGATCACCGGGACGCCGTTCTCCACGCACTCCTTGACGATACGTGCCGGTGGCGTGCCGTTCATCACGACGATGGCGCAGACACGGTACTCGAGCACGCGCTCGATCAGGGTGCCCATGTCACGCGCGGCATTCGCGGCATTGAGCAACATGCATTGGAATCCGTCCTCGAGCAGCGCGGTGGACAGCGTGGCCAGGCATTCGGCGTGGAACGGCTGCTGCAGGTCGGCACCGACCAGGCCGACAATGTTGGACCGGGCATGGTTGAGGCTGCGCGCGAGCCGGTTGACGCGGTAGCCCAGTTCACCGGCAGCCTCGAGGACACGTGCGCGGACGGGCTCGGACACGCTCGCGCCCGGCGTGAAAGTGCGCGACACGGCCGAGCGCGATACCCCGGCACGCTCCGCAATGTCGGCGGCGGTGACGAACGAACCGCGAATACCCTGCTGGCTCATCGCCCGGTCCCTGAACGCCGCAATGGCACTGGTGTCCCAGCGCCCGCCGCTCTTGCATTGACTTCGCGGGCTGCCAGCGCCAGGTTGGCGAGCTTTTTCCTGGAACTCGCGCGCGTCAACTCGAGCATGCCGCAGTCGGGGGCCAAGATCAGTTGCCCCTTCGGGATATAGCGCAGCGCTTCCCGGGCGCGCTCCACCAGGGCCTCGACACTCTCCACGTCGTTGTCGCCGACATCGACGACGCCCAGCATGACCGTCTTCTTGCCGATCGCGCTCAGGATCGACAGATCCAGTTGGCTCGCCGCGCCCTCGATCGAAACGACATCCAGCTTGGACTTGGACAGCCACGACAGGATGTCGCCGTAGTAGTCCTGGTTGGCCTTGTAGCTGATGCCTTTGCGCTCGAGCGGCTTGTTCGGATAGCCGCGGCAGATATGCACCACGTAGGTTGCCCGGTCTTCGAGTCCGGCAAAACAGCGTTCGAGCGCCTGCAGCCCCCAGGCCTGAGCCGCGTCGGGATGGCGCAGCAGGACGGGGTCGTCGAACTGGATCATCCGGCAGCCGGCCTCGATCAGCGCCTGGACCTCGTGCCTGATGGCGTCGGCATAGTCGTAGGCCAATTGCTTGCGATCGCCGCCGTAATATTCATCGGCCACGCAGTCGGCCACGGTGCAAGGCCCCGGGAGGTTGATCTTGGCTATGCCGGCGGCGTGTTGCTGCGTGAACAGAAACTCGTCGACAACCATCGGCCCGGCATATTCGATCTTGCCGGTGACGCGCGGCGCATTCTGTTGGGCAGTACCGCCGCGCATCGAAATGGGTTTGCGGTCATGGATGTCGATGCCACCCAGTTTGCCGATGATGTGCATCACATAGTGGCCGCGCCGCTCTTCGCCATCGGTGACGATGTCGATGCCGGCCTGATTCTGATCCTTGATGGCCCCCAGCGCCGCCTTGTCCAGCAGGCGCGTGAATTCGGCCGGCCCGACTTCGTTGCGGCAACAGTCGAATGAGAAGCCGAAACTGTCGAGCAGGGCGCGGCCACTTTTTGGGTAGACGTAGCGCGGCTTGGGGTAGCTGCCGACGATGGCGGTCAGGACCTTGGTTTGGGCTCGGTTTTTCATCGCCTGCACACCTGTGCAGGCACGGTAGCTCGATTTGCACGCGTGTGCAATAGGGCTTTGCCGTTGGCAGGCGCGGGTCAGTTATGCGGGTTGTGCTGCACAGCGACCCGAGTGCCTCTCAGCGAGCCTCGTGCACTCAGAGTCCGAGCGTCACTTGAAGCCGTTCCGTTTGCTCCCTCGCCCCTGCGGGGAGAGGGAGTCAAATCAAAACTCTCCCACTCTCAGTGGTTGTCCCGCGGCACGAAGGCCCCGCGTTTGCCGCGCAGGAAGTCCAGGTCGGCGCCCTCGTCGGCCTGCAGCACGGTGTCGGTGTACAGCGTCCAGGAGCCTGAATCGAGCCGCGGCGTCGGCGGCCTCCAGTGGGTTCGGCGCACGGCGAGTTCTTCGTCGCTGACATGCAGGTGCAGCTTGCGCCCGGCCACATCCAGGGTGATCAGGTCGCCGTTCTGCACCAAAGCCAGCGGGCCACCGGCGGCGGCCTCGGGTACGGTGTGCAGCACCACGGTGCCGTAGGCGGTGCCGCTCATGCGCGCGTCGCTGATGCGGACCATGTCGGTGATGCCTTTTTTCAGCACCTTGGGCGGCAGCGGCATGTTGCCGACTTCGGCCATGCCGGGGTAGCCCTTGGGGCCGCAGTTCTTCAGCACCAGCACGCAGGTCTCGTCGACGTCGAGCGCGTCGTCGTCGATGCGGGCGTGGAAGTCCTCGATATCCTCGAACACCACCGCGCGGCCGGTGTGCTGCATCAGCGCCGGCGTGGCGGCACTGGGCTTGATGACCGCGCCACGCGGCGCCAGGTTGCCCTTCAGCACCGCAATGCCGGCACGCTCCTTGAACGGCGCGGCCAGCGGCTTGATGACCTCGGTGTTCCAGTTCTGCGCGTCGGCAATGTTCTCGGCCACGGTCTTGCCGTTGGCGGTGATGTGGCCGGTGTGCAGGTGCGCGGCAATTTCCTTCATCACCACCGGCAGGCCGCCGGCGTAGCAGAAGTCTTCCATCAGGTACTGGCCGCTGGGCTGCAAGTTCACCAGGCAGGGCAGTTCGCTGGCCAGGCGGTCGAAGTCCTCGATCGTCAATTTGAGGCCCAGCCGGCCGGCGATGGCTATCAAGTCGCTCTCCGCGTTCGTGCACCCGCCGATCGCGGCCAGCGTTTTGATCGCGTTCTCGAAGGCCTCGCGCGTCAGGATCGACGACAGCGTCTGGTCTTCGTGGACCATGTCGACGATGCGCCGGCCGGCGTTGCGCGCGATCAGGTTGCGCCGGCCGTCGACCGCGGGGTAGGCCGCGTTGCCCGGCAATCCGATGCCCAGCGCTTCGACCATGCTGGCCATCGTGCTGGCCGTGCCCATGGTCATGCAGTGGCCGTGGCTGCGGTGCATGCAGCTCTCGGCCTCGAAGAAATCCTGCAGCTTGAGT
>JANOPR010000449.1:0-2719 GCA_031421955.1 Burkholderiales bacterium | reverse complement strand
GCGCGCATGGAGGCCCACACCAAGGAGGCCGGCTGCGCGATCCTGATCGACGGCGCCACCGCCCTCGCGCTGGGCACACGCGCCGGGCTCTGCGCGCTGGGCGCGGTGCAGTTCAAGGGCAAGGCCGCAGCCGTGGAGGTTTTCAGCGTCGAGCCGGCATAGCGCGACTCACGGGCCGGTCAGGCCTGCTTGATCATGTAGATCTGCCACAGGTCCTTGTGGCGCATCTGCAGCAGCGGGCGCACCGCGCGCAGTCCCGTCTTGCCGATGCTGGCTTCGAGGTAGCGCAGCTCGGCCACGCTGGCCCGGGCTTCGTCGTTCAACTCGGGTTCGAAGCCGTTCTCGCGCATCATCAGCAAGCCCTTGGCGCGCAGCGCCAGCTCGGTGTACAGGCGCAGGTAGCACAGCACATCGGCCAGTAGCGGGCCTTTGAATCGCTCGCGCAGGGTCTCGAGGTAGCGCCCGGTGGGCGAGTCGGCGATCTGGCCGGCGTTGATCAATTCGAGCATCTGCACGTCGGAGTCGAATCCGGTGCCGAGCCAGTCGCGGGTGGCGGCCTCGCTGCGCTGGAACACCAGCGCCAGCAGCAACGGCAGGGCGATCAGCACGCTCAGGGTGGCGACTTTCGGCGCGTGGCTGAGGTGGTTGAAGGCCGAATGCAGCAGGGCCACCAGCAGCAGCCCCGGCAGGAACGCGCGCCACGGCGAGCCGCCGGTGCGCTCGAACAGCGCCAGGCCCATGACGGCGAAGATGGCCGTGCACCCGCCATGCATGATCGCCGTGCCGAAGCCGCGCACGACCCAGGTGGTGAGGGTGGCGTCGGGCAGCAGGCGCAGGAAGTGCAGGTTCTCGACCAGCGCAAAGCCGGTGCCCACCGCAAAGCCCAGGATGGCGGCATCGACCAGGAAGCCGATGCGCCGCGTGAGCACCAGCGCGACCACGATCAGGCCTTTGAGCAGCTCTTCAGTCAGCGGCGAGACATAGCGCGAGAAGGTGGCGATGTCGAGCGCCCACAGGGTGAGCAGCGCGCCATGCAGCAGGTAGCCCAGGCCGGCGGTCAGCGCACCCGCGGCGACGGTGGCCACGACCACGCGCCGGCGCACCAACCGGTAGCTGTCGAGCCACTGCAGTGCCGCCAGAAACAGCAGCACCGGCAGCAGGCCTACCAGGCTCGGCAGCAGCAGGGCAGTGGACATCGGCGGCGTGAGGTCTACAGGATCTTCAGCGAGACCATCCACTCGTTGCGGCCCGGCCGCGAACGCTCGAAGCCGCGCGCGTAGCCCAGCGACAACATCATCTCGTACCAGTGCAAGGTGGAGAAGCGCAGGTCGACTTGCGCGCCCAGGTTCTTGACAGTGCGGCTCGGCGCACCGGCGCCGGGGTCGGCACGCAGCACGCCGGCAAAGACCGCCGGGCGCAGCCAGCTGAGGTAGAAGGCCGGCATGCCGACCGACTCAAACAGCATGGGTGGCAGCGTCCACTCCACCAACTGCTTGGCAAACTGCCGCCCGCCCAGCGCGTTGATCTCGAAGCCGGGCATCGAGCCGAATTCGCGGTAGCGTTTGACGGTGCCGTTGTCGACCACGTTGTTGCCGAAGCCGCCGAAGTAGAAGCTGGCCACAGGATCGTTGGTCTTGCCGCTGGCGGTGCCCAACGCGGTGCGCGACCACAGCGAGGAATGCGCCAGCGGCAGCGCCATGCCGATGTCGACGCCGCCGCGCAGCAAGGCGCTGGCGCGATCACCGGCGCGGTTGAGCGTGAGCGAGGTGGTCCAGCGCAGGCCGCTCTCGTCATCGACCGCGCCGAGCGAGCGGCGCAGGTCGGTGTAGTTGAGCTGGGCCTGTGCGCTGCTGAGTTTGTCGAACGCGGCGCCGACGTTCTGCGCCTCGGGCAGAGTGTCGATCTTGCCCGCATGCGACAGGTCCAGCGCGAGTTCGAGCTTGCGCGGGTCATCGTAGATCAGCAGGTGGTCGTAGCCCAGCTTGAGCGCATAGCCCTTGCGGCTGCGCTTGGTCGGGCCGAAGAGGTCGTAGAAATCCGACTTGTTCCACGCTGCCGCGGCGCGCCACGCCAGGTAGCTGCCGCTGGCATCGAGATGCCCCTGCTGGTTGCCCGGCAGGTCGCCGGTGCCGGGCGTGAAGGCCAGCGTGACGCTGGCCATGGCGAAGCGGATCGGGTCTTCGAAGTTGAAGCGGTAGCCAATGCCCGCGGCGCTCTTGTAGCCCTGCAGCACCGGGTACGCATTGACCAATCCGACATGCTTCAACGGCAGGTAGGGGCCTCGTTGCGTGATCAGCTTGTCGGCATCGACGGTGCTGGGTGGCGGCACCTGCCAGGTCGCGAGCACCGGGTGGCGGGCGATGAGCTCGCTGCCGAGGAACTTGATGGCACTGACGTCCTTGAGCGGCTGGGGGTCGATCACCGCGGGCACGAAACCCTCGCCCGTGTAGGCCAGCACCAGCATCTTGCCGTCGGCCATTTCGGCTGGACGAAAGAGGCCGACCTCGGCGTTCGAGACCGCCTCCACCGCGCCGCTGGCGACCTCGTAGCGGAAGATGTTGGACACCCCCGTGTAGTAGCTGCTGCCGTACAGGTAGCGCCCGTCGGGCGAGAACACGAAGCTTTCGGGCACCGATTGCCCGAAGGCGTGTTCCGACAGGGGCTTCGCGTCGCCGCGGCGCAGGCGCTCGAGCTGCCACACCCGCAGGAACTGGTCGCC
>JANOPR010000448.1:0-1512 GCA_031421955.1 Burkholderiales bacterium | reverse complement strand
TGCCGCCGCGCAGCGCCGGGCTGCTGGCCTTCAGCCCGTTCGCATCGCCGTTGTTGCGATCTTCTCAATGTTGTGCGCCGGGCAGTCGAGCCGCCACTGTGTTGAGGCCTTGGCCTTGCCGCGCAGCGTGAAGCCGCTCATGCCGCGCAGGATCATGAAGTGCGGGCATTCGCGTCGCCGACCCGCAGCCCGATCGCAGCAGTGCCGGCGCCAGGCTCGCTCGGCACCGGCAAGACTCGCGGCTCGCGCGGCAACAGCAGCAGGACGGCCGCGCTGAACAGTGCCACGCCGGCCATCACGGCAAACAGGGTGGCGAAGCCGGCGGCCTTGACCACGGGCCCCAACGCCCACACGGCCACGGAACTGATGGCCAGCGCAATCGCCAGTCGCATGCCGGCCACGCGGCTGCGCATGCGGTCGTCGACGAAGCGCACGATGGTGGCATCGGTGAAAGGGATGGCGCCGAAAATGAAGACCATCGAGCCGAGCAAGGCCAGCCACGCCCACCAGCCGGGCGCGTAGGCAGCCAGCGCCAGCATAGGCGCCTGCGCCAGCACGATCGCCAGCCACATCGGCTTGAGCGGATAGCGGTCGATCAGCCGCCCCACGATCACCTGCGCCACGGAAGCCACCGCGTACACGGCACCCAGCACGAGGCCGAGCGACGACGGATCGTTCGCCAACGCCGTCAGGCGCTCGCCCAGCATCTGGCCGTTGCCGTTCGTGGTCAGGTTGAAGATCAGGCCGCCCGACGCGGAGGCCACGGTCATGACCACGAGCACGCGCGTCAACTCCAGCGGCGCGAGTTGCACGGCAGCCTTGCGCGTGCGCTGGGACGGGGCTTCGGTTTCGTGCGGTGCGCGCCGCCAGAACAGCAGCCCGAAACCAAAGCAGGCCAAGCCCGGCACCGCAAACGCGGCGCGCCAGCCGGCATGTTCGACAAGGAATCCGGTGAGGATGGCCGCCGCGGCGATGCCCAGGTTGCCGGCCAGGCCGTTGATGCCGATGGCCGCCCCCGGTTTGGCCGCGTGCTGCACCAGCATCGGGATCCCCACCGGGTGGTAGATCGACGCGAACGCGCCCATCAACGTCAGCGCGGCAGCCAGTTGCCAGGGGCCTTGCGTCAGCGCGATCAGCAGCGCCGAGGCGCCCATGCCGAAGAAGAAGACCAGCATCAGCTGGCAACTGGCCGCCGCGCTGAGCGGGATGGGGGCGTTTGCGTCGATCTACCACCCGGTGGGGATTCCGATGCTGGTGCAGCACGCGGCCAAGCCGGGTGCTGCCATCGGCATCAACGGCCTGGCCGGCAACCTGGGCATCGCCGCGGCGGCCATCCTCACCGGATTCCTCGTCGAGCATGCCGGCTGGCGCGCCGCGTTTGCTGTGCCGGGCCTGGCCTGCTTTGGTTTCGGGCTGCTGTTCTGGCGGCGCGCACCGCACGAAACCGAAGCCCCGTCCCAGCGCACGCGCAAGGCTGCCGTGCAACTCGCGCCGCTGGAGTTGACGCGCGTG
>JANOPR010000447.1:0-5611 GCA_031421955.1 Burkholderiales bacterium | reverse complement strand
CTGCGCAGCGCGCTGCGCAGCGTGTCGCGGTAGCGGCGCTTCAGCGCCGAGCAGCCGAGCACCACGCTGCGCCGGGCGTCGGCGGCCGCGCCCAACTGCGCAGCCAGGGTCTCGAGCCAGCCCTGGCGGTCGGCATCGGTCAGGGCGATGCCCGCGGCCATGCGCTCGATGTTGGCCGGCGGATGAAAGGCGTCGCCCTCGATGAACGCGGCGCCGAGCGCCTGCGCCAGGCGCTCTCCGACGGTGGTCTTGCCGCAGCCCGCCACGCCCATCACGACCACGCAGCAATTCACGTCAGCGTCGCGCAGTGCCAGGCGCACGCCGCGGAGCGGGCTTTTCCCGGCCGCAGACCGCCGGTCGCGCCCCGCGCAGCGCACCCACAAGCGCACGCCGCGGATCGGGCTCCGCCCGGCCGCTGGCGTGGCCCCCTTGAGGGGGAGCGGCGAAGCCGCAACGGGGGTGGGTCAAAGTTTGCACTCCGGCACCGCGCTGGGCAGGGGCTGGCCGGCGAAGTGGGCTTGCAGGTTGGCCAAGGCACGCGACGCCATCGCCTGGCGGGTCTGCACGGTGGCACTGCCGAGGTGCGGCGCAAGCACCACCTTGTCCATGGTGCGCAGCGCCTCGGGGACATTGGGTTCGTTCTCGAACACGTCGAGCGCCGCGCCGGCAATGACGCCCTGCTGCAAGGCCGCGATCAAGGCCGCCTCATCGACGACCGAGCCGCGCGCCACATTGACCAGGTAGCCCTCGGGCCCGAGCGCGCGCAGCACGTCGGCGTCGATCAGCTTCCTGGTGGCGGCGCCGCCGGGGGTGATGACGACCAGGAAATCGACCGCCGCGGCGAGCTCGCGCGGCGTGGCGTGAAAGGCGTAGGGCAGCGCCGGCTTGGCGCTGCGCGCGGTGTAGGCGATGCTCATGCCGAAGGCCAGCGCGCGGTGTGCGATCGCCTGGCCGATGCGGCCCATGCCGACCAGCCCCAGGCGCGCGCCCGACATCTTGCGCGCCAAGGGCATCGGGCCGCCGGGCCACTGGCCCTGGCGCACGTACTGGTCGGCCTGTGGCAGCCGGCGCGCGACATTGAGCATCAAGGCCAGCGCCAGGTCGGCGACGTCGTCGTTGAGCACGTCGGGCGTGTGCCCGACCATCACGCCGCGGGCCTTGGCCGCGGCCACGTCGACGCCGTCGTAGCCCACGCCCATGATCGAGATGACTTCCAGCGCTGGCAGGCTGTTGATCAGCTCGGCGCCGACCTTTGATTCGCCGCTGCCGCAGATCGCCCGGATCTGCGGCGCCAGCCGCGCCAGGGCGGCCGGGTCGGTCTCGTGCAGGCGGTCGTGCACCGTGAACGCGGCTTGCAGCGGTTCCAGCAGGAAGGGCGCCAGCCGCGCGACGGTCAGCAAGTCGGGTTTGTTGGCCACGGCAGGAGTTCCGCAAAGTTGTGTGATGACCGTACGATAGCGCACCTCGACCTTCCTTTGAGATTGCCATGACCGATACCGCCTCCTCCACCAAACGCGTCGCCGTCATCACGGGCGCCGGCAGCGGCATCGGGCGCGTCTGCGCGCAGGCCCTGGTCGCCGACGGCTGGCATGTGGCCTTCGTCGGCCGCCGCCTGCCCGCCCTTGAAGAGTCGATCGCCGCCTGCGGCGCCGGCCGCGACCGCGCCATCGCCGTGCCCACCGACGTCGGCGATCCGGCCGCCGTGGCCGCACTGTTCGACACCGTGAAGGCGCGCTTCGGGCGCCTGGACCTCGTCTTCAACAATGCCGGCATGGGCTCGGCGAGCGCGCTGCTCGAAGACCTGCCGTTTGAGCAGTGGCAGGCCGTGGTGGCGGCCAACCTGACAGGCACCTTCCTGTGCACGCAACAGGCCTTCCGGATGATGAAGGCGCAGACACCGCAGGGCGGGCGCATCATCAACAACGGCTCGATCTCGGCGCACGCGCCGCGGCCGAACTCGGTGGCCTACACCGCGACCAAGCATGCCGTGACGGGTATCACCAAGACGGCTTCGCTGGACGGCCGCAAGTACCACATCGCGGTCGGCCAGATCGACATCGGCAACGCCGCCTCCGACATGACCGCGCGCATGGTCGGTGGCGTGCCGCAGGCCGACGGCAGCAACAAGCCCGAGCCGCGCATGGCGCTGGACAGCGTGGTGGACACCTTCATGACCATGGCGCGCCTGCCTCTCGAGTCCAACATCCTCAACGTCACAGTGATGGCGACGATGATGCCGTTCGTGGGTCGAGGCTGAATGCATGCTGGACGTCGCCACCCTCGGCGAGGCGATGTTGATGTTCGTCGCCGAGGAGCCCGGCCCGCTGGAGCAGGTGCAGCGCTTCAGCAAGCGCACGGCGGGCGCCGAGACGAATGTGGCGATCGGGCTGGCCCGGCTGGGCTTGAAGGTCGGGTGGCAGAGCCGGTTGGGCAGCGACTCGATGGCGCGCTTCCTGTTGGCCGCCATCGGCGGCGAGGGGGTCGATTGCTCGCGCGTGGTCTGCGACCCGGCGCAGCGCACCGGCTTCATGTTCAAGGGCCGCGTTGACGATGGGTCAGACCCGCCGATCGAATACCACCGCAGTGGCTCGGCTGCCAGCCTGCTGGGCGAAGACGAGATCGACGAGGCCTGGATCGCGGGTGCGCGCCACCTGCATGTCAGCGGCGTGTTCCCGGCGCTGTCGCCGCGCACGCTGGCGGCAACGCGACGCGCCATTGCGCTGGCGCGCCGGCATGGCCGCACGATCTCGTTCGATCCGAACCTGCGGCCCGCGCTCTGGCCCTCACGCGAGGCGATGCGCGACACACTGAACTCGCTGGCCGAGGGTTGCGACTGGGTGCTGCCGGGCCAGGCCGAGGGCGAGTTGCTCGCCGGCAGCGCCGACCCGGCAGTGATTGCCGACTTCTACCTCGCGCGCGGTGCGCGGAGCGTCATCGTCAAGTGCGGCGCCGCGGGCGCGTACTTCGCGAGCGAGCATGGCCGCGGACAGGTGCCGGCCTATGCGGTGGCCGAGGTCGTCGACACGGTCGGCGCCGGCGACGGCTTCGCGGTGGGCGTGATCAGCGTGCTGCTCGAGGGTGGCACCCTGCCCGAGGCCGCGCGCCGCGGCGCCTGGATCGGCGCGCGGGCCGTGCAGGTGCGGGGCGACACCGAGGGCTTGCCCACACGTGGCGAACTGAGTGCCGCCGGGCTGCGTTAGGGCAAACCCCAGCAGCGCCGGCAGGTGCGGGCGACGACACTTGCTTGGCCAACTGGTCTGACCAATTGGCCAAATCAAGCCCATGCCCCTGCAATCCATCGAGCCGCGCCGGCTCTACCGCCAGATCGCCGAGCAGTTGCGCGCGCTGATCGCGTCGGGCGAATTCGCGCTGGGTTCGCGCCTGCCGCCCGAGCGCGACCTGGCCGCGCAGCTCGGCGTCTCGCGGCCTTCTGTGCGTGAGGCCTTGATCGCGCTGGAGGTGCAGGGCCTCGTCGAGGTGCGCATGGGCTCGGGTATCTACGTCACCGCGCAGGCCCCGGCCGGCAAGTTGCGCGACGTCGAGTCGGCGCTGGGCCCGTTCGAGATCCTGCGCGCGCGGCAACTCATCGAGTCGGAACTGGCGGCATTGGCCGCGCGACACAAGCCCCAGGCAGCGCTCAAGCGCATGCGCGCGGCCGTCAAGTTGATGGAAGAGGACATCGCGCTGGGCGTGATGCCGATCCGCGGCGACCGCGCTTTCCACGTGGCGCTGGCCGAGGGCAGCGAGAACGCCGCGCTGGTGCGCGTCATCACCGACCTGTGGGACGAGCGCACGAAGCCCGTGTTCGAGCAGCTCGGGCGGCACTTCGAGAACGCGCGCAGCTGGCGCCTGGCCGTTGCCGAGCACCGCGCCGTCATCCGCGCCGTGGCCGCGGGCGACGTCGCCGGCGCGCGCGCAGCGATGCGCATGCATCTCGGCAATTCACATGACCGGTTCGCTGCCGCTTGGGTCGACGCCGCGCCGGCCAAGGAGGCTGCATGACCCAACCCGATCTCGCTTGCACGCTGCATGGCGCGCATGATCTGCGCCTGACGCCCCAGGCGCCGCGAGCCCTGGGCCCGCATGACGTGCGCCTGCGCCTGGGCGCCGGCGGCATCTGCGGCTCCGACCTGCATTACTACCAACATGGGCGCGTCGGCGCCTTCGTGATCCGAGAGCCGCTGATTCCCGGCCACGAAGCCTCGGGCGTGGTCGCCGCCATCGGCAGCGAAGTCACGCGCGTCAGGCTCGGCGACAAGGTCGCCATCGACCCCTCGCACGCCTGCGGTGTCTGCGATTACTGCCGCGGCGGGCGCATGAACCTATGCCGGAAGATGGTTTTCCTGGGCAGCGCGAGCATCTTCCCGCACGCCCAGGGCCTGTTTGCCTCAGCCTTCGTGATGCCCGAGCGGCAACTGACGCCGGTCACGGAAACGCATGTCTCGCTCGGCGAGATCGCCTGCGCCGAGCCGCTGTCGGTGGGCCTGCACGCGGTGCAGCGCGCCGGCTCGGTGTTCGGCAAACGCGTGCTCGTCACCGGCGGCGGCACGATCGGCTGCATGTGCGTGATTGCCGCGCGCCTGGGCGGCGCGTCCGAGGTGGTGGTGGCCGACATTGCCGAGCGTGCGCTCGAGATGGCACGCTTGGTCGGCGCTGACGCCGTGGTGCGCAGCGGCGCTGACAAAGACAGCGCCGCTGCCACGTTCACCGACCGCTTCGACATCGCGCTCGAAGCCGCCGGCGCCGCCGCGGCGCTGGCCACCTGCCTGGCGGCAGTGCAGCGCGGCGGGCGCATCGTGCAGGTCGGCACCCTGCCGGCCGAGCTGCCGTTCCCGGCCAACAGCGTGATGGCGCGCGAGCTGGACTATGTCGGTGCCTTTCGCGCCAACGGTGAATTCGATCTCGCGGTGCAGGCAATCCGCACGCGCCGCGTCGATGTGCGGCCACTGATCAGCGCGCAACTGCCGCTGTCCAGGGCGCAGGAGGCGTTCGAGCTGGCGCTCGACCGCGGCCGCAGTACCAAGGTTCAACTGGTGGCCGACGAGGCCTGATTCAACCCAAGAGGAGACAAGCGATGAAGCGAACTTTGTTGAAGACCCTGGTGGCCGCTGCGGTGTTGGCCGGTGTTGGCACGGTCACGCTGCCCGCGGCCGCGCAGACCAAGCTCAAGTGGGCCCATGTCTACGAGACCAGCGAGCCTTATCACACCGAGTCGGTGTGGGCCGCCGAAGAGATCAAGAAGCGCACCAACGGCAAGTTCGAGATCCAGGTCTTCCCGGCCTCCTCACTCGGCAAGGAGACCGACATCAACCAGGGCATGCAACTCGGCACGGTGGACATGATCATCAGCGGCCCGAGCTTCGCCGCGCGCAGCTACCCGCGCTTAGGGATAGCCTACTACCCCTTCATCTTCCGCGACGGCGATCACCTGCTGGCCTACAGCAAGAGCCCGGTATTCAAGGAAATGATCGACGGTTTCCGGGAAAAAACGGGCATCCAGATCCTGGCCTACACCTACTACGGCGCGCGCCAGACCACCAGCAAGACGCCCTTCACCGATTGCGCCGGCATGAAGGGCCTGAAGATCCGCGTGCCCGACGTGCCGAGCTAC
>JANOPR010000446.1:0-5926 GCA_031421955.1 Burkholderiales bacterium | reverse complement strand
CGCGACCATGGCCGCTACTTGAAGCTCGACGTTGCTGCCCGCCAGGCCAGCCTGGCGGCCTGGAACAAGCCACAGTACTGGCCGGGCGTGCTCTTGCTGGCGGCGCTGGTGGGCGGGGTGTGGTTCGCCCGCCGCAGCCTGCGCAAGCGCGAGCGCATGAACGCGCGCGGCGAAGTGCTCGCCGCATGACTGCCCGACGCTCGCACCGATGCTGAACTACCTCGTCCGCCGCACGCTGTACGGCGTGCTGATCCTGATCGGCGTCAACCTGGCGACCTTCTTCCTCTTCTTCACCGTCAACACGCCCGACGACATGGCGCGCCTGAACATCGGCGGCAAGCGCGTGACGCAGGAATTGATCGAGAAGTGGAAGGGCGAGCGCGGCTACGACAAACCCCTGTACTGGAACGCGCCCAAGGCCGGCAGCGAAAAGCTCACCGAGACCATCTTCTGGGAGCGCTCGGTATCGTTGTTCACGCTCGATTTCGGGCGCGCCGACAGCGAGAGCGCCGGCGACATCGGCGACGAGGTGTCGCGCCGGATGTGGGTCAGCATCCAGCTGGCCACGCCGATCTTCATCCTGCAAGTGATCGCCAGCGTGTCCTTCGCACTCCTGTTGGTGATGTTCCGGCATACGCGGCTAGACCTGGTGGGCGTTGTGCTCTGCGTGGTCATGCTCTCGATCTCGGGGCTGTTCTACATCATCGTCGGCCAGTACCTGTTCGCGCGCGTGTTGAAGCTCGTGCCGATCTCGGGCTACGCCGAGGGCCTGGATGTGCTGCGCTTCCTGGTGCTGCCCGTCATCCTGTCGGCGCTGGCTCGCCTGGGCGCCGAGGCGCGGCTGTACCGTGCGATGTTTCTCGAGGAGATCGGCAAGGACTACGTACGCACCGCGCGCGCCAAGGGCCTGAGCGAGACCGTGGTGATGTTCCGTCATGTGCTGCGCAACGCACTGATCCCGATCATCACCAGCGCCGGCGGCTACCTGCCCTATGTCTTCCTGGGCAGTCTGGTGTTCGAGAACTTCTTCGGCATTCCCGGCCTGGGCGCCTATGTCATCGAGGCCATCGGCAAGCAGGATTTCGCCATCGTGCGCACGATGGTCTTCGTCGGCTCGCTGCTCTACATCGCCAGCTACATCCTGATCGACGTCGCCTACACCTGGGTCGATCCCCGGGTGCGCCTCGGCTGAAGTGAACCACCCCCGAAGCGGCTTCGCCGCCTCCCCCTCAAGGGGGCCACGCCGGCGGCCGGGCAGAGCCCGATCCGCGGCGTGCGCTTGGATCGACCTCGCGTGTGAGGCGCCGCGGGAGGCGTGTAGCGCCATGGACAACTGACGTAATGCCGAAATTCGTACTGCTCTGGACCGACGCCGCCATGTGGCTGCTGGTGGCCGCACTCGGGGTCTACATCTGGACGGTGCTGCGCAAGCCCTCGCTGTCGGCGTCGTGGCGCAAGGTGTTCGCGGACGCGCCGGCCTTGGCCTCCTCCGTGATCCTGCTGCTGTGCCTGGTGATCACGCTGCTCGACAGCGTGCATTTCCGCGCCCAGTTGCCGCCCGCGGCCGGCGCGGCCGCGGGCAGCGTGGCCTACGACACCCGCACGCGCTCCTTGCTCGACGCGCTGCTGCGCAACCTGTCCGAGTCGCGTGAGACAACCTACTCGCGACCGCTGGCCTACGCGAGCTTCACCAAGGAGTCGATCGACGTCGATGGCCGGCTCACGCGCAGCGCGCCGCGGTTGCTGCACGGCGGCGCGCACCTGACCCGGCCCGCGGACCAGTGGGCGGGCGACGTTGCGCTGCGTGTGCTGCTGGGGCTGGTTCTGGGTCTGGTCGCGGCCGTCAGCGTCGCTGCAGTCAACGTGGCGTGGGTGGCGCGATCGCATGGCGTCGGCCGCCGCGAGGCGGCGCTGCGCATCTGGCATGGCGAGACGGCGATCCCCTGGCGCGCGGCGCTGTTCACGGTGCTGGGCCTGTCGCTGGTGGGCGGCGCGACCGTCGCGCTGATGGGCGCCTACCATGTCTTCGGCACCGACGTCACCGGCAACGACGTGCTGTACCAGACGCTGAAAAGCATCCGCACCGCGTTCGTGATCGGCTCGCTGGCCACATTGGCCACGCTGCCGCTGGCGGTGGTGCTGGGGATCATGGCCGGCTACTTCAAGGGCTGGGTCGACGAGGCCATCCAGTACCTCTACACCGTGCTGTCGTCGGTGCCCAACATCCTGCTGATCGCCGCTTGCGTGCTGATGGTCCAGGTGTTCCTGGACAAGCACGCCGAGCTGTTCGAGACCGGCGTGGAGCGCGCCGACCTCAAGCTGTTCCTGCTCTGTGCCGTGCTCGGCCTGACCGGCTGGGCGGGGCTGTGCCGGCTGCTGCGCGCCGAGACCTTGAAGCTGCGCGAACTCGACTATGTGCAGGCGGCGCAGGCCTTCGGTGTCGGTTCGTTGCGCATCATGCGCCGGCATGTCTTTCCGAACGTCGCGCACCTGATGCTGATCGTCACCGTGCTTGAGTTCTCCTCGCTGATCCTCTCCGAGGCAGTGCAGTCGTAGGTCGGCGTCGGCGTCGACCCGTCGATGAACAGTTTCGGCGGCATGATCAACTTCGCCCGCAACGAGATGAGCCGCGACCCTGTCGTCTGGTGGCCCTTCGCTGCGGCGTTCACGTTCATGGTCGGGCTCGTGCTGGCGGCCAACCTGTTCGCCGACGGCGTGCGCGACGCCTTCGATCCGCACTCGCGCGCCTTCAGGCCGCGCCTGTCCACCCGCAAGTCTGCTGCTGTCTGACGATGCTCGAGATCCAAGACCTCAAGGTGGCGCTCGACGGCGAGGCGGGCATCGTGCGCGCCATCGACGGGTTGCGCCTGAGCGTGCAACGCGGCGAGACCTTCGCGCTGGTGGGCGAAAGCGGCTGCGGCAAGAGCATGACCGCGCTGGCGCTGATGCGCCTGCTGCCCGAGAGCGGCCGCATCACGGCCGGCCGCATCGAGCTCGACGGCCACGACACCCTGGCGCTGCCCGAGAGCCAGATGCGCGCGCTGCGCGGCGGGCGCATCGGCATGATCTTCCAGGAGCCCGCGACCAGCCTGAACCCGGTGATGAAGGTCGGGCAGCAGATCGTCGAGGCCATCCAAGCCCACACCGCCCTGCGCGGCGATGCGGCGCGCGCCAAGGCCATCGACTGGCTGCGCCGCGTCGGCATTCCCGAGCCCGAGCGGCGCATCGACGACTACCCGTTTCGCATGAGCGGCGGCCAGAAGCAGCGCGTGATGATCGCGATGACCCTGGCCACCGAACCCGACTTCCTGATCGCCGACGAGCCGACAACGGCCTTGGACGTGACGATCCAGAAGCAGATCCTGGACCTGTTGCGCGACCTGCAGCGTGAACAGGGCCTGGGCCTGATGTTGATCACGCACGACCTGGCGGTGGTGGCCGGCATGGCCCAGCGCGTGGCCCTGATGTACGCCGGCCAGATCGTCGAAGTGGCCAGCGCCGACGAGTTCTTCCACGCCCCCAAGCACCCCTATGCGCGCGCGCTGCTGCGCGCGCTGCCAGACGCCGCGCGGCGCGGCGAGCCGCTGGCTGCCATCGCCGGCAGCGTGCCCGCACTGACCCAGGCCTTCGGCGGCTGCCGCTTCGCGCCGCGCTGCGACCACGCCATGCCGCGTTGCGCCGACAGCGTGCCCGAAATGACGATGCTGGGTGCGTCGCGCAGCGTGCGCTGCTGGCTCTACGCCGAGGGGGGGACTGCGCCCGTGGATGTCACATTGCCGTCCATTGCGCCGACGCCAGCGGCGCGGCCCGACGCCAGCGGCCAGGCCCTGCTGTCAGTGAGGGACCTGCGCGTGCGTTTCCCGATCCGCAAGGGCCTGCTGCAGCGTGTCAGCGGGCACTTCGAGGCGGTGGGGGGTGTCTCGCTGGAAATCCATGCCGGGCAGACCCTGGCGCTGGTCGGTGAATCGGGCTGCGGCAAGACGACGATCGGCAAGGCCATCGTGCAGCTGTTGCGCGGGCAGGCACAGATCGACGGCCAGGCGTTGCTGGGCGGCAGCGACCTGTTCAAGATGCAGGCGCAGGCCCTGCAGGCCGCGCGGCGCGACATCCAGATCATCTTCCAGGACCCGTTCTCGTCGCTGAACCCGCGCATGCGCGTGCTCGAGATCCTCGACGAGGGACTGGCTGCCTTGCACCCGGCGATGGAGCGGGCTGAGCGCCACGCGCGCCTGGAGCGCCTGACCGAGCAGGTCGGGCTGCGCCGCGAAGCGCTGGGGCGATTTCCACACGAGTTCAGCGGCGGCCAGCGCCAGCGCATCGCGATCGCCCGCGCGCTGGCGGTGCAACCCAAGCTGATCGTCTGCGACGAGCCGACCTCGGCGCTGGACGTGAGCGTGCAGGCGCAGATCCTGAACCTGCTGGCCGAGCTGCAGCGCGAGCTGGGCGTGGCCTACCTGTTCATCACCCACAACATCGGCGTCGTCGAGTACATCGCCGACCAGGTGGCAGTGATGCAGGCGGGGCGCATCGTCGAGCAGGGTCGGGCTGAAGACGTGCTGCAGCGCCCGCAGCATGACTACACGCGCGCCCTGCTGGCGGCGGTACCGCGGGTGACTGTTGCGGGGGCCTGATGCCGCGATTGACCAGACGTTTCAGGCGCAGGCGAGTTGGTGCCACGGTATCATCGAACGAAGTTCTGTCGCTGAGGTACCGCGATGAGGCAGGTGGGTTCGAGACGTGAACCGGCAATCGCCGAACAGGCCAGCGGCATCCTCCTGGGTGAGGGTGCGCGTTTCAATGAAGCGATCTCCCACTTGGCACGAACGGCGTTCATTCCGAAGGGTGTCTATCGCTACAGATCGCACGACGACGCGAACCGCCATGCGGTGGACTGCCTTGTGCGCGCAATGGGATTGCGCGCCCAGATGCGGGAATGATGGACGAATACAGTCGACCGGCCACGCTCGAAGACCTCAAGCTACTGCTGCGTTCCCTTGAACAGCATGGTGTCGAGTACCTTCTGATCGGCGGCTATGCGCTCGCCGCGCACGGCTACCAGCGCGCGACCACGGACATCGACCTGCTGGTTCCCGCTACTGCCCAAGCAGGCCAGCGCGTCAAAGAGGCCCTGATGGTGCTGCCGGATCGGGTGGCCAAGGATATCGCCCCCGAGTGGTTCGAGGAAGGCGAAAACATTCGTGTCGCCGACGCGTTTGTCGTCGACATCCTGCTCAACGCCAATGGCCAGACTTTCGACACCTTGCGCCGATATGCCCAGGCGATTGACCTCGACGGCATCACCGTGCGGACCGTCAGCCTCGAAGGCCTGCTTCTGACCAAGCAGACGATGCGGGAAAAGGACGTGGCGGATCGAATCATCATCGAACGCGCGCTCGAGGTGTTCCGGGCGCACCCCAGACACGCTGAGGACGCCCCCGATCGGGAACCATAGCTGGGCATTCCGCCACGACGACGCTTTCCTCCTGCGAGAAGCCCCCGTTGAGCAGGAGCCGATCTGTGGGTCGGCTGGCTGGAGCAAGGGCTGCACGACCCGGATCGAACCACGCAGTCGCATGAAGTCATGGGCGGGCGCGCAAGCAAACCCAGCGTTGTGCAGATCCGTTCCAACGGCGTGGGCGTCGCACGAATCGGCGCACAGGTCGTTGGCGGGTTGGCACTGTGTGCCGAAGAATTGGAGGCTGGCGCACTCGTGACGATCGACGCCTCGCGCACACGCATTCGTCTGCTGCCACTGCCGTTCAGGCGTCCGCTGTAGCGACACGTGTCTGCGATGTTCGCCGTCGCGAACGGCGTGGCCGTCTTGAATTTCTGGCGTACCCAGCCCGATTGACTCCGCGCCGCGAGGCCCTCGAGCGCTTTCTGTACGAGTTCAGCGGCGGCCGGCGTCGTCGAGTACATCGCCGAC
>JANOPR010000445.1:0-3130 GCA_031421955.1 Burkholderiales bacterium | reverse complement strand
GGCCGCCAGCGACGCCACGGGCTGGGCGCCGCACGTGCAATCGGGCAAGCTGCGACTGATCGCCACCTACGGCAGCAAGCGCACCAAGCGCTGGCCCGAGGTGCCCACGCTGGACGAACTGGGCTACAAGACGGTGAGCGATTCGCCCTTCGGCGTCTGCGGCCCCAAGGGCATGGATCCGGCGATCGTGCGCACGCTGCACGACGCATTCAAAAAGACCCTCGACGACCCCGCCGTGCTGGCCATGCTCGACAAGTTCGACCAGACGGTGATTTACATGAATACCGAGGCCTACACGCAGTTCGCGCGCGACACCTTTGCCGCGGAGCGGGCGACGATCGAGCGGCTGGGGATGTTGGGCAAGGGCTGAGAGTGGCGCGGCAGTGGCGCTGCCGGGTCGCTGGCAGCGAACGCTTGTGCCAGAGCGGACGACGCGACAGCACCCAAGTCAGCCCTCCGCAGGCCATCCCCGCCCAAGGCCCTGCGACCTGGCTGCGGTCGAAGCTCCCCGCTCAGACGGCATCGATGTTCGGCGGTTGCGTGGCTGGCACCCCACCGCCGGTGGATAACCCTGCACCTGCATTCATCGTCCAGACTTGAAAATCAAGTCCCGACCTGTCCGCGCAATCGGGTCAAGTCCACAGCGCCACTTGCACGGCGATCGCTTCAGAACAAGCCGACGATGCGCCCCTCGTCATCGACGTCGATGTCGGCCGACGACGGCCGCGCCGGCAGGCCCGGCATGGTCAGGATCTCGCCGCAGACCAGAACCACGAACTCCGCACCCGCGGCCAGCCGCACTTCGCGGATGTTGAGCACGTGGCCGCTGGGCGCGCCGCGCACCAGCGGGTCGGTCGAGAAAGAGTACTGGGTCTTGGCGATGCACACCGGGTAGTGGCCGTAGCCATCGTCCTGCAGGCGTTGGAGCTGCGCGCGCACCTTGGTTTCGGCGCTGATGCCCGAAGCGCCGTAGATCTTGGTGGCCACGGCTTCGGCCTTGTGCCACAACGTGTCGCTGTCTGCGTAGACGAAGTGCATGTCGGCCGGCGTGGTCTCGATGACGCGCAGCACCTCGCGCGCCAGCGCTTCGGCGCCGGCCCCGCCCTCGGCCCAGTGCCGCGACACCACCAGCGGCACCGCGTGGTGGGCCAGCTTGCGCGTCAGCAGCGCGACTTCGGCCTCGGTGTCGTGGGCGAAGTGGTTCAGCGCCACCACGCAAGGCAGGCCGTAATGGTTGCGCACGTTGTTGACATGGCGCTCGAGGTTGGCGATGCCGGCCTCCAGGCGCGGCAGGTCTTCGGTTGAAAGCGCCTTGAGTTCGGCGCCGCCGTGGAACTTGAGCGCGCGCACGGTGGCCACCAGCACCACCACGTCGGGTTTCAGGCCCGACTGGCGGCACTTGATGTCGATGAACTTCTCGGCCCCGAGGTCGGCGCCGAAGCCGGCTTCCGTGACCACGTAGTCGGCCAGCTTCAAGGCCGCGCGGGTGGCGATCACGGAATTGCAGCCATGCGCGATGTTGGCGAAAGGCCCGCCGTGGATGATCGCCGGGTTGTTTTCCAGCGTCTGCACCAGGTTCGGTTTGATGGCGTCACGCAGCAGCGCGGTCATCGCGCCATGCGCCTGCATCTGGGCGGCGGTGATGGGCTTCAAGTCGCGCGACAGGCCGATGACGATGCGGCCCAGGCGTTGTTTGAGGTCGCGCAAGTCCTTGGCCAGGCACAGGATGGCCATGACTTCGGAGGCGACCACGATGTCGAAGCCGTCCTGGCGCGGGAAGCCGTTGGCCGGCCCGCCCAGGCCGACCGTGATGTCGCGCAGCGCGCGGTCATTCATGTCCATCACGCGGCCCCAGGTGATGCGGCGCAGGTCGATGCGCAGCTCGTTGCCGTGGTGGATGTAGTTGTCGATCAACGCGGCCAGCAGGTTGTGCGCCAGCGCGATGGCGTTGAAGTCGCCGGTGAAGTGCAGGTTGATGTCTTCCATCGGCACGACCTGCACATAGCCACCGCCGGCCGCACCGCCCTTCATGCCGAACACCGGCCCCAGCGAAGGCTCACGCAGGCAGACGATGGCGTTCTTGCCGATGCGGTTCAAGGCATCCACCAGGCCCACCGTGGTCGTCGTCTTGCCCTCGCCGGCCGGCGTCGGGCTGATGCCGCTCATCAGGATCAGCTTGCCGTCGGGCCTGGCTTCCAGGCTGGCCAGGTGCGAGAGCGAAATCTTGGCCTTGTAGCGGCCATAGGGCTCGAGCTGGTCCTCGGGGATGCCCAGGCGATCACGCGCCAGCTCGACGATGGGGCGCAGCGTGGCGTGTTGCGCGTTGTCGATGTCACTCAGCATGTGGTTGTCACTTTCCTGCACCCTCACCCGCTGGGAGAGGGTTGGGGTGAGGCCGGGCGGCCCGTGGCTTGACTTTGGATGCCGCCAGCTTGGCATTGCGGCGGGCGACTTCGACGTCGGCGTCGCGCGCCAGGGCCACGCCCATGCGCCGCTTGACGAAGCTCTCGGGCTTGCCGAACAAACGCAGTTCGGTGCCGGGCACACGCAGGGCCTCGTCGACGCCGTCGAAGACGATTCCGCGCGCATCGACGCCGCCGTAGATCACGGCGCTGGCGCCTGGGCTCTTCAGCGCCGTGTCCACGGGCAGGCCCAGGATCGCGCGCGCGTGCAGCTCGAACTCGTTCTGCCACTGCGTGATCAGCGTGACCATGCCGGTGTCGTGCGGTCGCGGGCTGACTTCGCTGAACCAGACCTGCTCGCCCTTGACGAACAACTCGACACCGAACAGACCCTGCCCGCCCAGGTTGTCGGTCACGGCCTGGGCGACCTGGCGCGCGCGCTGCAGCGCGGCCGGTGCCATTGCGTGCGGCTGCCAGCGCTCGACGTAGTCGCCGCTGACCTGGGTGTGGCCGTGGGGGTCGCAGAAATGGGTTTCGACGCGGCCATCGGCGCCGCGCGCGCCCCCCGTGTGATGCGTCTTCTAATCTTCGAACTTTATTACGCCCTCGACGATCCCGCGGGGGCGGCTGCCGCGCCCGCCGGCCATGGCGTGATCCCAGGCCTTGGCCACATCGGCCGGGCCGTCGATCTTGCTCTGGCCCTTGCCCGAACTGCTCATCACCGGCTT
>JANOPR010000444.1:0-2711 GCA_031421955.1 Burkholderiales bacterium | reverse complement strand
ACAACCCGACAGAGACCGACGCCGTGCTGCTGGCCCTTGAGTTGATGCCCTCCGCGGCCGGTGCCGAAAAGCTGGTCACGGACTACCTGCAACGCCCGGGCGCGGACATCGCGGTGCAACTGGCGTATGCGCGCGCACTCGGAGCCGCGCAGCGCTACGTCGACGCGATCGCTCAATTGAAGTCCGTCACGCGTGAGAAGCCGACCCTGCCGGTCCCGTGGCTCACGCTGGGCGCGCTGCAGCTCGAATTGCGCCAGATGCGCGACGCCGACGTCTCACTGCAGCGCTTCCTCGCGGTCCACACGGCGGCGGCCGCGAGCCCGGACGCTGAGGCGGGCGACGATGAAGAGGCCATGCGTGGCAACGATGGCGGCCTGACCCAGGCCCTTCTGATGCTGGCCCAGGCCGCTGACCAGCGCGGTGATGCCAAGGCGGCCGGCACCTGGCTGGACAAGATCGACAACCCGCAACGCGCACTCGAAGTCCAGACCCGCCGTGCGATGTTGCTGGCGCGACAGGGCAAGCTCAGCGAAGCGCGCGTGCTGGTGCAGCAGGTGCCGGAACGGCGGCCCGAGGACGCACGCGCCAAGCTGCTGGCCGAGAGCCAGGTGCTGCGCGAGGTCAAGCGCTGGAGCGATGCGCATGCCGTGCTGATGGCCGCCAGTGAACGCTTCCCCGGCGACGCCGACCTGCTCTACGAGCAGGCGATGATGGCCGAGAAGCTCCAGCGCATCGACGAGATGGAGCGGGTGCTGCGCAAGGTCATCGAGATCAAGCCCGACCATCACCACGCGTACAACGCACTGGGTTACTCGCTTGCCGATCGCAGCCAGCGCCTGCCCGAGGCCCATACGCTGATCAAGAAGGCTCTCGAACTCGCGCCCGGCGATCCTTTCATCACCGACAGCCTGGGCTGGGTCGAGTACCGGCTTGGCAATCGCGACGCCGCACTGCGCCTGCTGCGCCAGGCCTACGCCGCGCGGCCCGACACCGAGATCGCGGCCCACCTTGGCGAGGTGCTCTGGACGACCGGCGCGCGCGACGAAGCCCGCCGCATCTGGCGTGAAGGCCGCGAGCGCGACGCCGGCAACGAGGTGCTGCGCGAGACGCTGACGCGGCTTCAGGTCAAATTGTGACTCGGGGCGCCGCCCGCCTTGGCGTTGCGGCGCTGCTGCTTGCTTTGAGCGCCTGCATGAGCATGCCCGAGTTGCCACCCGCCGAACTTGCCGGCCGCCTGGCCGTGCGCGTGGACGCCCATGCGGGCCAGCCCGCCCACAGTTTCAGCGCGCAGTTCGACCTGCGCGGCGATGCGCAGGCCGGCAGCCTGCAGTTGACAACCCCGCTCGGCACTACCGCGGCGCAGGCGCGCTGGCAACCCGGCCTGGTCGAGCTGACCACGAGCGAGGGCACGCGCCGGTTTGCCGACCTGGACGCGCTGGCAGCGCAGGTGCTCGGCCAGGCGCTGCCGATGGCCGCATTGATCGATTGGTTGCGCGCGCGAGCCTGGCCCGGCGCACCGAGCACGGCACGCGACGGCGGCTTCGAACAGCTCGGCTGGCGTGTGGACCTGTCGCGCTTTGCCGAGGGCTGGGTCCTTGCCGCGCGCGACGCAGCGCCCGCGGTGTCGTTGCGCGCACGGCTGGAGCGAGCGCAGTGAGCCTGGCTGCCCTGTTCGACGTGCCGGCACCGGCCAAACTGAATCTGTTCCTGCATGTGGTCGGGCGGCGCGCCGACGGCTACCACCTGCTGCAGTCGGTCCTCGTGCTGATCGACTGGGCCGACACGCTGCACTTCGAGTGCCGCAGCGATGGCCGGCTGCTGCGCCACGACCTGGGTGCGCCGCTCCCGGCGAAGGACCTGACGCTGGCCGCAGCACTGCTGCTGCAGAGTGAGAGCGGCACGCGGCTCGGCGCCGACATCTCGATCGACAAGCGCGTGCCCTGGGCCGCCGGCCTGGGTGGCGGCAGCTCGGATGCCGCCACCACGCTGTTGGCCCTGAACCGGCTGTGGGGTTTGGGCTGGCCACGCGAGCGGCTGTTGCTGCTGGCGCAACGCCTGGGCGCCGACGTGCCCTTCTTCGTCGGCGGCCGCAACGCCTTTGTCCAAGGCATCGGCGAGTGCCTGACGCCGGTGGACGTGCCGCGCCAATGGCTGGCAGTCGTCAAGCCTGCCGCCGGACTGGCCACGCAGGACGTCTTCGCGCACCCCGCCTTGGTACGCGACGCCCCGGCTGCTACAATTTCCGGCTTTCTTGCAGACGCAGCAAAACCCGGGTTTTGGGGAAATGAGTGGGGCCAGGCCTACGGTCGAAATGACTTGCAGCCGCCCGCTGAGGATCGATGTCCCGAGGTGGCTCAGGCCGCCCAGTGGCTTGACCGGCATTTCGGAAACAGCCGCATGACGGGCTCGGGCAGCGCAGTGTTTGCTAGGAACGGCATGGGCGACCAAGCTTTGGCGACATGGCCGGTGGATGGGCAGGCCCTTCCATCTGGCTGGGTCGGTCGCATGTGCCGCAGCCTGGATCAGCACCCGTTGCTGGATTGGCCAGGCTGAGCCGGTTTTAAGGAAGCGGCGCAAGCCGCTTGCCTGTGTAGGGGAGTCGCCAAGTTGGTCAAGGCATCGGATTTTGATTCCGACATGCGAGGGTTCGAGTCCTTCCTCCCCTGCCAAACATTTGGCCCAGCGATCCAACAACCCTGATCCGCCATCCG
>JANOPR010000443.1:0-4680 GCA_031421955.1 Burkholderiales bacterium | reverse complement strand
CGGCCATCATCACGGCGCCGGTGGTGAATGCGGCCTCGTCGCTGGCCAGGTAGACGGCCAGCGCGGCGATTTCCACTGCGCTTACGAGGCGGCCCATCGGCAGGCGCGCGACGAACATCGCGTGCACTTCGGCCTCGGTCTTGCCGCTGGCCCGGGCCTGCGCGCTGATGCGTGCCCCAAGCGACGGCGACTCGACCGTGCCGGGGCAGATCGCGTTGCAGCGGATGCCGCGGGTGATGAAGTCGGCCGCCACCGCGCGCGTCAGGCCGATCACCGCGGCCTTGCTCGCGCCGTAGACGAAGCGGTTGGCCACGCCCTTGACGCTGCTGGCGATCGAGGCGATGTTGACGATCGAGCCGCCGCCTTGCGCCAGCATGCCGGGCAGGAAGGCGCGGATCGTGCGCGCCATCGAGCGCGCATTGAGGTTGAACGCCAGGTCCCACTCGTCCTCGGTGTAGTCGAGCACGCTGCCCGCGTGCACATGGCCGGCGGCGTTGAAGAGGATGTCGATGCTGCCAACCTCGCGTGCGGTGGCGACGATCGCCGCGCCATCGGTCGCGTCGAGGCTGCGCACCTCGGCGCCGCATTCGCGCGCCAGGGCATCGAGCCCGCCGCGGTCGATGTCGGTGGCGACCACGCGGGCGCCCTCGCGTGCAAAGGCCAGCGCGGTGGCGCGGCCGATGCCGTGGGCGGCGGCGGTGAGGAAGGCGGTCTTGCCCGCAAGGCGCGCTGACATGTCGGGGCTCCTGTTGAGTTCAGTGAATCTCGAAGCGTTCGGCCTGCCGCGCGTGCAACGCGTTCCAGTCCCACGCGATGCCCAGGCCGGGGCTGTCGGGCACCAGGGCAAAGCCGTCCTCGATCGACATCCGGCTGCTGGCCACCGCGTCAAGCTGCGGGATGAATTCGACCCAGGCCGCGGCATGCGTCGCGCCGGTCAGGCTGACATGCAGCTCCATCAGGAAGTGCGGCGCGACCATCAGGTCGTGGCATTCGGCCAGGTGCGCCACCTTCAGCCACGGCGTGATGCCGCCGATGCGCGCCACGTCGGGCTGCAGGATCTGCGCCGCGCCCTGCTGCACGTAGGCGGCAAATTGCGTCGGCGAGTACAGCGACTCGCCGACCGCAATCGGCAAGCCGTGCGCCGCGCTGGCCGCGGCGAGCCGGGCGTGGCCAGCGATGTCGTCGGCCGGCAGCGGCTCCTCGAACCAGGCGATGCCGAGCTCGGCATAGCGCGGCGCACGCCGCAGCGCTTCGCCCAGCGTGAAGCACTGGTTGGCGTCGACCATGATCTCGAAGCCCTCGCCGACCGCGGCGCGCACTGCTTTCAGGCGCGCCACGTCGTCGCTGACATGCGGCAGGCCGACCTTGATCTTGGCGCCCTTGAAACCGGCTTCTTTGGCGGCTACGGTTTCGCGCACTATTGTTTCGGTGCTCATGTGCAGCCAGCCGCCCTCGGTGGTGTAGACCGGAATGCGTTTCTTGGCGCCGCCCGCGGCCAGCCACAGCGGCTGGCCGTCGCGGCGGCAGCGCCAGTCCCACAGCGCGGTGTCGAATGCTGCCAGCGCCAGGCTGGTGATAGCGCCGACCGTGGTCGCGTGGGTGGAGAACATCAGGTCGCGCCAGATCGCTTCGATCTCGGCCGGGTCGCGGCCAATCAGACGCGGCGCGAGGTGGTCGCGCAGCAGGGCCATGACCGAGGAGCCGCCGGTACCGATCGTGTAGCTGTAGCCGGTGCCCTGGCTGCCGTCGTCCATCGTCAACCGCAGCATCGGCGTTTCCTGCGTCACGAAGGCCTGGATCGCGTCGCTGCGCGGCACGGGGGGCGGCAGGTCGACGCGCAGGATTTCGATGCTTGTGATGTGCGTCATGTCGGCCGGCCCTCACCCCAACCCTCTCCCAGGGGGAGAGGGGGAATCAGAAGCCCATCGTGCGTGGCAGCCACAATGAAATTGCAGGCACATAAGTCAGGATCACCAGGCTGGCCAGAAGCGGCACCAGCCAGGGCAGGATCGCCATCGTGGTGCGCTCCACACTCAGCTTGGCCACGCGGGCGAGCACGAACAAGACCATGCCCATGGGGGGGTGCAAGAGGCCGATCATCAGGTTCAGCACCATCACGAGGCCGAAGTGCACCGGGTCGACGCCGAGCTTGTGGCAAATCGGCAGCAGGATCGGCACCAGGATCGTGATGGCCGCGGTGGGCTCGAGGAAGCAGCCGACGAAGAGCATCAGCGCATTGGCCATCAGCAGGAACAGCCAGGGCTCCTTGGTCACGGCCAGCACCCACTCGGCGATCTGCGCCGTCACGCCGGTGGCGGTCAGCATCCAGCCGAAGATCGACGCCGCGGCCACGATGAACATCACGGTGGCGGTCGTCTCGACCGTATCGAGGCTGACCTTGACGAACTGCTTCACGGTCATCGTGCGGTACCACACCAGGCCGAGGAACAGCGCCCAGGCACTGGCCGCGATGGCGCCTTCGGTGGGAGTGAACAGGCCGGTGGTCATGCCGCCGATGAGCAGCACCGGGGTCATGATCGGCAGCACCGCCTGGAAGCGGAAGATGCGGTCGAGCACAAAGATCGAGACGATGGCGCCGAAGACCACGACCTGCGCATTCAGCCCCAGCTTGTTGACCAGGGCCCAGGTCATCAGCGGCCACGCGATCACCAAACCCAGTTCGATCATCGCGCGGCCGAAGCGGCTGCCCGAAAACTTGACGTCGCCGCCCCAGCCGTGTTTGTGCGCGAAGTAGGCCACCGTGACCATCATCAACAGCGCCATCAAGACGCCGGGCAGGATGCCGGCCAGGAACAGCGCACCGACCGACACGTTGGCCATCATCGCGTAGATCACGAAGGGCAGGCTGGGCGGAATGATCGGGCCCAGGGTGGCCGAGGCGGCCGTCACGCCGACCGCGAATTCGAGGTCGTAGCCATGGTCCTTCATGGCCTTGATTTCCACCGTGCCCAGGCCGGCGGCGTCGGCGATGGCCGTACCGCTCATGCCGGCGAAGATCACCGAGCCGACGACGTTGACATGGCCCAGGCCGCCCTTCATCCAGCCCACCAACGCCAGCGCAAAGTTGTAGATGCGGTTCGTGACGCCGGCGTTGTTCATCAGGTTGCCGGCCAGGATGAAGAACGGCACCGCCAGCAGCGGGAAGCTGTCGATGCCGCCGATCATGCGGTGGATCACCGTCAGGCCCGGCTGGTTGCCGCTGACCAGGATATAGATCAGCGAGGCGCCGGCCATGGCGATGGCCACCGGCAGGCCACTGACCATCAGGAACAGGAAGATGATCTTCAGCATGTTGCTCTTCTAGTGGTCCGTCATGTGCGAATCGGGCCGCTCGAGCACGCTGTAGCCGCGCTGCCAGTGCACGCGCGCCACCCACAGCGAACGCAAAGTCATGGCGGCAAAGCCGAACAGCACCACGCTGTAAACGATATTCATCGGCAGATCGACGATGGTCATCTGGTAGTTGCCCATCTTCAGCATCATCTGCACCGTGAAGAACGTCATCGACGCCAGGAAGGCCACTCGCAACACATCCACGGCGATGGCCAGCGCGCGGCAGGCCGCCGCGGGCAGGTAGCGGTAGAGCAGATCGACCTGGATATTGTTGTTCTTGGCCACTCCGATCGAGGCGCCGACGAAGACCGTGCCGATCAGCAGGTAACGCGCGATCTCCTCGGTCCACGACGCCGAGTTGTTGAGCGCGTAGCGGGTGAAGAACTGCGTGAACACGACGCCGGCCAAGGCCCAGAACAAGAGCAGGGCAATCCAGGCCTCGGCGGGCGTCTCCGACAAGTCCACTGCCTCGTCCGTGGCGTGGAACTCGCCGTCATCGCCCATCACCTTGGGCAGGGCATCGATGTCCATCGAGGTCTCTCCGTTACTGCTTAGCCGCCAGCGGGCCTTGCAGGCCGCATGGCCGCGAGACGCGGCCATTCCTCAGCCCGTCCAAGCCGACGCAGGTCGGCTTGGAGCCGCGGGCCTCTGCCCCCCTTGGGGGGAGCGGCCGCAGGCCGCTTCGGGGGGTCACCTGATGCTCACGATGCGGTCGTCGTCCTTCTTGTCGAAGCCCATCGACTCGACGCTCTTGGTCTTCAGCACGGCATCGACAAAGCTCTGCCGGTTCACGGCGTTAATGGTGATGCCCTTCTTCTTGAACTCATCGACCAGCTCGGCTTCGCGCTTCTTGATCTGCGCGGTGGCGCGGGCGGCGGCTTCGAGGGCCACGTCGGAGAAGATCTTCTTCTCGGCGTCGGTGAGCTTGCTCCAGACATGGGGCGCCACTTGCGTCGTCAGGCCATCGACGATGTGGCTGGTCATCATGATGTGCTTCTGCACTTCATAGAACTTCTTCGCCTCGATGGTGGTGAGTGGGTTCTCCTGCGCATCGACGGTGCCGTTCTGCAGCGCGAGATAGACCTCGGCAAAGGCGATCGGCGTCGGGTTGGCGCCGCAGGCCTCAGGCGTGGCGCGGTAGCTCGGCACGTCGGGCACGCGGATCTTCAGGCCCTTCATGCCGGCGCAATCGGTGAAGGGCGTCTTGCTGGTGGTCTGGCGCGCGCCGTAGTAGGTGTAGGCCAGGATCTGGATGCCCGTTTTTTCGCGGAAGCCATCGATCATTTCCTTGAACACCGCGCTCTTGCTGTAGGCCAGCAGGTGGTC
>JANOPR010000442.1:0-2211 GCA_031421955.1 Burkholderiales bacterium | reverse complement strand
TCCCGGGCGAGACCGAGGCCGAATTCGAGCACCTGCTGCAGTTTGCGGCCGAGGCCGGCATCGACCGCGCCGGCTGCTTTGCCTATTCACCGGTGCAGGGTGCGGCCGCCAATGAACTGCCCGGCGCGCTGCCGACGCAAGTGCGCGAAGAGCGGCGCGCCCGCTTCATGGCCGTGGCCGAGAGCGCGTCGACGGCGCGGCTACAGCGGCGTGTGGGCGCGACGATGCAGGTGCTGGTCGACAAGGCCCCGGCCCTGGGCCGCAAGGGCGGTGTGGGCCGCAGCTACGCCGACGCGCCCGAGATCGACGGCACGGTGCGCCTGCTGCCGCCCGAGAAGGCGAGCAAGACGCTGAAGGTCGGCGAGTTCACGTCCGCCCGCGTCGTCGCCGCAGAGGGCCATGACCTGATTGCCCTGCCGGTGTGACCATGACCAAGCAAGACCCGCGCACGACGCTGATCCACCACCCGTACCGCGCGCCGGCGGGCTTCGACTCGCCGCAGCCGCCGGTCTACAAGGCCTCGACGGTGTACTTTCCGAACTGTGCGGCCATGCGCACGCGCAACTGGAAGTCCAAGGCCGGCTACACCTACGGCCTGCACGGCACGCCCACGACCTTTCTGCTCGAAGAGCGCATCGCCACGCTCGAGGGCGGGCTGCAGACGCTGCTGGTGCCCAGCGGCCTGGCCAGCATTGCGCTGGTCGACATGGCCCTGCTGAAGGCCGGCGACGAGGTGCTGATCCCCGACAACGCCTACGCGCCGAACAAGGCGCTGGCCACCGGCGAGCTGGCGGGCTGGGGCATCACGCACCGTATGTACGACCCGATGGATGCCCACGCGCTGGCGCAGATGATCACGCCGGCGACCAAGCTGATCTGGCTCGAAGCCGCAGGCTCGGTGACGATGGAGTTTCCGGACTTGCGCGGCTTGCTGGTCGCGGCCAAGGCGCGTGGCGTCTTGACGGCGCTGGACCTGACCTGGGGCGCGGGCATCGCCTTCAACGGCTTTGACCTGGGCGACGGGTTCGGCGCCGATATCGTGGTGCAGTCGCTGACCAAGTACCCCTCGGGGGGCGGCGACGTGCTGATGGGCTCGGTGACCACGCGCGACGAGGCCTTGCACCTGAAGTTGAAGTACACGCACATGCGCATGGGCTGGGGCGTGTCGGGCAATGACGTCGAGCTGGTCATGCGCTCGCTGCCATCGATGCATGTGCGCTACGCCGCGCAGGACCGTGCGGGCAGGGCGCTGGCAAATTGGTGGGCGGGTCGCGCCGAGGTCGATCACGTGCTGCACCCGGCCCTGGCGGGCTCGCCGGGGCACGCCCATTGGCTGAGCACGTGCTGTGGGGCTGCCGGGCTGTTCTCGGTGATCTTCAACGAGCGCTACAAGACGGCGCAGGTTGATGCGTTCGTCGATGCACTCAAGCTGTTTCGCATCGGCACCTCCTGGGCCGGGCCGGTGAGTTTGGTCATGCCCTACGACCTGGCGCAGATGCGTGAGCGGCCGGCCTGGCGCGGCACCATCGTGCGCTTCTCGCTCGGCTTCGAGGCAGTCGACGACCTGATCGCCGACTGCACGCAGGCACTGTCTGCGCTGCGCGAATGATGGTCAGGTTTTCGAGCTGACCTTGTGCCGCATCATGCGGCCCTTCTCGCGCTCCCAGTCGCGCTTCTTCTCGGTGTTGCGCTTGTCGTGCTCGGCCTTGCCCTTGGCCAGCGCCACGGTGGCCTTGACGCGGCCGCCCTTGTAGTGCAGGTCCAGCGGCACCAGGGTGAAGCCCTTCTGCTCGATCTTGCCGATCAGCCGCTTGATCTCTTCCTTGTGCATCAGCAGCTTCTTGGTCCGGTCGGCCTCGGGCTGCACATGCGTGGACGCCGAGCGCAGCGCATTGATGCGGCAGCCGATCAGGTACAACTCGCCGTCGCGGATGACCACGTAGCCGTCGGTCAGCTGCACCTGGCCGGCGCGCACGGCCTTGATCTCCCAGCCGCTGAGCACCATGCCGGCCTCATAGGTCTCTTCGATGTGGTACTCGAAACGGGCGCGGCGGTTCTCGGCGATCGACATGGAGGCGGCTTCTAGAATCTGTTCATTGTATGAAGCACGTCAAGAAGTCGGTTCTGCTGTGGTACTCGCCGCGCGAGATGTACGAACTCGTGACGGCGGTCGAGGACTACCCGGCGTTCCTGCCGTGGTGCGCGAAGGCC
>JANOPR010000441.1:0-3388 GCA_031421955.1 Burkholderiales bacterium | reverse complement strand
CAGGCAGCGACAGGTCGATCACGGACAGGCGCGTGAACACCGCCGTCGACAGCAGGAACGGCACCAGCACCACGATCAGGTTGATGAAGGCCGTGACGTCGAGTTCGGCGGCGTGGCGGCGGATGCGTCTGGATCGCATGGCAGGGCTCCTGTCGTTGCGCGGCCGTCGCTCAGCGTGCGGCCCAGCCGGCCTCGGCCTTCAGGCGTTGCGTCACGTTCAGGAAACTGATCTTGGCGCCTTCCAGGCCGTCGACGATTTCGCTGGTGCGCGCCTGCAGGAAGGCATGGATCAGCAGGAACGGGATCGCCACCGTCAAGGCGAAGGCGGTGTTGTTCATCGCGATCGAGATCGACGCCGACAGCAGTTCGGCTTTCTCGGCCGGGTTGACCTGCGACACCGCGGTGAAGCCCTTGATCAGGCCGATGATGGTGCCCAGCAGGCCGACCAGGGTGATGACGTTGGCAAAGGTGGCGATGTAGTGCGTGCGCTTCTCCAGCCGCGGCACGATCTCCATCATCCCTTCCTCCATCGCCGCGTCGATGTCCTCGCGGCGGCCGGGGCTCTGCATGCGCTGCAGGCCGTTGCTGACGATCTTGGCCACCGCGGCATGCGAGTTGGAGGCCATCTGCTGCACGTCCTTGAGCCGCCCGCCCTGCAGCATCGGCAGCAGTTGCGACCACAGCTTGCGGTTCTCTGCGCCGGCGCGGCGCAGGAAGATGAAGCGTTCGATGGCGATCGCGACGCCGAAGGCCATGATCAGGATGCTCGGGTAGATGGCCAGGCCGCTGTCCTGGAAGAATTTGACGGCGCTGTCGATGAGGCTCATGGTGGGTTCTCCTGGTCTGCTTTTCTGAAACGGATTGGTTGAGTGTCAGCGCGCCACGACCGCGGTGGCGGCTGCGGCCGGCTTCGGCGCATTGAGTTGTTGGTCGTAGTTCACGTGACGGCGAAACACGTCGCGATCGACCGGGACGAGCAGGTCGTCGAGCACGCTGTGGGTCGGCCTGCCGCTGAGCTCGCCGGGCGGCGGTTTCTTCCACGGCACGATGTAGAGCACCTTGGGCAGTTCGCGATTGCCGATCACGCGGGTGCGATCAATGTCGGCGCGGTCCTGTGCGCCGGCGGTGACTGCGCCCAGTGCGAGCGCGGCCGAGATCAGGGCGGAGAACTTCATGGCACCTCCTTGCCGCTCTTGGCGGCCAGCGCGCTGACGGGGCCGGGCGCGCTCGGGGTTGCGGGGTTGCGCCGGCGCAGGTCGGTCGCCCACTTGGTCACCGTCGCATCGCCCGCCTGCGTCAGCGCCAGGTAGCGTTCGTAGAGTGCGAGTGCCTTGGCGCCGTTGCCCAGGTACAGGTCATGCAGGATGCCCAGGTTGAGCAGCGCCGCGGCGTGGTTGGCGTCGAGCGTGAGGGCGCGCTCGTAGGCCTGTTGGGCCTGCGTGAACTGGCCGTTGGTGCGGTAGGCGATGCCCAGCTCGTTGAAGAAGCGCGGCTGCGTGGGGCTGAGCTGCACGGCGCGCTCCAGCGAGTTCACGGCCTCGGCCGTGCGTCCCGCCCCGCGCTGGATCAAGCCCAGGTTGGCGTGCACGCCGCCGAGTTCGGGATGGCTCAGTGCCAGCGCGCGCCACTGCCGCTCGGCCTCGTCGAGGCGCCCGCCGCGCTGGGCCTGCAGCGCGCGCTCGAACTGGGCCCGGACGTTGGCGGCGATAGGGGCCATGACAGGCGATGCTGGCCGGGCTTCGGCGACGACAGGTGTCGGTGCCATCGTCGCGGCCACGCTCATCTGCACCGCCTCGATCGGCTTTGAAACGGTCGCACAGCCGGCCAGCAACGCCAGCGTCATTGAAGCGAGCAGCAAGCGAGTGCCGAGAGTGGCGCCAAGCGAACGCCGCGGATCCGGCTCTGCCGGTCCGCTGGCGTTGCCCCCTTGAGGGGGAGCGGAGAAGCCGCTTCGGGGGTGGTCACTGCACGACATCGATGGCTCCTTCGCCGCGTTCGTTCTTGCCGTAGCGCAGCGGACGCAGGTCACGCAATGCCGTGAAGCTCTTCTTCACCCACTCGTCGTAGAGGCCGGTAGCAGCGCGGCGTGCATTGGCCTCGTGCAGTTCGGTGGCCTTCTCCTCGAACGGAAAGGCCTGCTCCTCGAGCATCACGGTGTACTGTTCGAGCGCGGCCTTGTTCAGGCTCTTGGGCCGCTGCGACTGCATCAGCGCCTTGCCGAAGTCCTGGTACAGCGCTGCAGTGTGGAACGTCGCGGAGGTCACGACTTCGGGGGCCCCGCTCTCGGAGGCCTGCGCGTAGGCCTGCAGCAGGGTCTCCATCTTGGCCTTCTTCGTCTTCAACTGACGCGCCAGCGGCTCGACCAGCGCCACCGCGCGGTACTCGTCGAACAGCGGCTGGGTCAAGGCCAGGCCGGCCAGGCCGCCGATCGTGCGTGTGCGATCGGTACGCTCGGTGCCGGCGCGCAGGTCGGCGTCGCGGAGCTCGCGCATGTCACGCAGGTACGGCGACTCAGGCATGCCCTTGACCTTGCCTTTGCCCACCACCGCGGGCGTCGGCGGCAGCGACTTGTTGCCCTGCACCAGCCGCCAGCGCGCTTCCAGGTACGGCTCGAACGGCTTCGGGTACTGCTTGACGTATTGGGCGTAGACACGCGCGGCGTGCTGGCGCGAGGCCGCCTTCTCATGCAGTTCCGCGGCCTGCCACAGGGACTCGCGGGCCAGCTTGGGGTCGGACTGTGTGGCGGCAATGCGTTCGAACTCGCCGGCCGCCGGACCCCAGCGCTGCTGCTCCAGGTAGATTGCGGCGAGTTTGCTGCCCGCCTCGCCAGTCAGGGGGTGCTGCGGGAAGGTGCTGCGGAAGAGTTCGAGCGCTTGCACAGCGCCATCCCAATCCTTCAAGCCGATCAAGGTGGCGCCCGCGTCGTACAGGGCCGCGGCATGCACGCTGGATTGCGGCGCCGACTGCGCGACCCGCTTGAACTGGGCCACAGCCTCGCGCGCGTTGCCGGCGGCGCGTGCCTGCTCGGCCTGCTTGTAGATGGTCGCGGCCTGGCGCTCGACCAGCTCGCCGCGGCCAGCCGCGCTGGCGGGCGTCAGGGCCAGGGCCTCGCCATAGCCCTTCTCGGCGCGGGCGAAGGCGCCGCTCTCGAACGCTGCGTGCGAGACCACGGTCCAGGCCACGCGGCGCTGTTCGGCTGCGGCGGGAGGGTCCAGCGTCAGCACTTGCTGCGCGATGCGATCGGCAGCCGCCAGCTCCTTGAGGGCGAACAGCTTCTCGGCGGCCTGCGTCAGCACCGGGCCGATGCGCGGGTCGTTCTTGAAGCCCTGGGCAAAACGCTCGGCATGTTCGACGCTCAGGCGCTGCAGACCCGGCAGGTCGGCCGCGC
>JANOPR010000440.1:0-3090 GCA_031421955.1 Burkholderiales bacterium | reverse complement strand
GTCGGTGTGATCACGCTCAACCGCCCCGAGCGCAAGAACCCGCTGACCTTTGCCTCCTACGCCGAATTGCGCGACCTGTTCCGCCAGCTGCGCTACGCCACCGATGTGCACTGCGTGGTCGTGCATGGCGCGGGCGGCAATTTCTGTTCGGGCGGCGACGTGCACGAAATCATCGGCCCGCTGATCGAGCTGAAGGCGCCCGAGTTGCTGATGTTCACGCGCATGACCGGCGACCTGGTGCTGGCCATGCGCCACTGCCCGCAACCGATCATTGCCGCGGTCGACGGCGTCTGCGCCGGCGCGGGCGCCATCGTCGCCATGGCGAGTGACTTGCGCGTGGGCACCGCGCGCTGCAAGACCGCCTTCCTGTTCAACCGCGTCGGGCTGGCCGGCTGCGACATGGGCGCCTGCGCGCTGCTGCCACGCATCGTCGGCCAGGGCCGGGCCAGCGAGTGGCTCTACAGCGGCCGCGCACTTGGCGGCGACGAGGCCCTGCAATGGGGCTTCTACAACCGCCTCGTCGAGCCCGAGACACTGGCCGCCGACGCGCTGGCCTGGGCTCGCGAGCTGGCCAGCGGCCCGACGTTTGCCAACGGCATCACCAAGACCATGCTGCACCAGGAGTGGAGCATGGGCATCGACCAGGCCATCGAGTCCGAAGCCCAGGCCCAGGCGCTGTGCATGCTGAGCGAAGACTTCGGCCGCGCCTACCGCGCCTTCGTAGCGAAAGCCAAACCGGTGTTCGAGGGCAACTGATGAATCCGCTCGAACACTTGCGCTGGCCGTTCTTCGAAGAGCGCCATCGCGCCTTCGCCGCCCTGCTCGACACCTGGGCCGCCCACGAAGTGCGCGACCTGCACGGCAGCGATGTCGATGCGCTGTGCCGCGGGCTGGTGCTGCGACTCGGCGACGCCGGCTGGCTGCGCTCGACGGTGGCCGGCATCGCGCATGGCGCCACCGCCGACGTGATCGACACGCGCATGCTGTGCCTGGCGCGCGAGACACTGGCCCGCCATTCAGGCCTGGCCGACTTCGCCTTTGCGATGCAGGGCCTGGGCTCGGGCGCGATCTCGCTGGCCGGCACGCCAACGCAGCAGGCGCACTGGTTGCCGCAGGTGGCCGCCGGCAAGGCAATCGCCGCCTTCGCGCTGTCCGAGCCCGATGCCGGCAGCGATGTCGCGGCGCTGCAATGCGCGGCACGCGTCGAGGGCGAGCAGGCGGTGCTCAACGGCGAGAAGACCTGGATCTCCAACGGCGGCATCGCCGACTTCTATGTCGTGTTTGCGCGCACGGGTGAAGCGCCGGCTGCGCCTCAGGCGGGCGCCCCGGTGCGGGGCGCCAAGGGCATCTCGGCCTTCATCGTCGAGGCCGGCACCCCCGGCTTCGAAGTCGCCGCGCGCATCGACGTGATCGCGCCGCACCCTCTGGCCAGTCTGCGTTTCACGAATTGCCGGGTGCCACTTTCCAACCGCGTCGGCGCCGCCGGTGAAGGTTTCAAGGTCGCGATGCGCACGCTCGACGTGTTCCGCACCAGCGTGGCCGCCGCCGCGCTCGGGTTCGCGCGCCGCGCGATGGAAGAGGGATTGGCGCGCGCCGCGGGCCGCAAGATGTTCGGCCAGACCTTGGCCGATTTCCAGCTCACGCAGTCCAGGCTCGCCACGATGGCCACCACCATCGACAGCGCGGCGCTGCTGACTTACCGCGCCGCCTGGCAACGCGACCTGGGCGCCAACGTCACGCGCGAAGCCGCGATGGCGAAGTGGGCCGCCACCGAAGGCGCGCAGCAGGTCATCGACGCCGCACTGCAACTGTTCGGCGGCCTGGGCGTGGTCAGCGGGCACCCGGTCGAGCGTCTGTACCGCGAGATCCGCTCGCTGCGCATCTACGAGGGCGCCAGCGAAGTGCAGCAGTTGATCATCGGCCGCGACATCCTGAAGGACCTGGCGCCATGAGCTTTCGTCTGCTGCAACCCGCGCATTGGGCACGCCCCAAGGGCTACGCCAACGGTGTGGCCGTGCGCGGTACCCAGGTCTTTGTCGCGGGCATGATCGGCTGGGATGCGCAAGGACAATTCCACTCCGACGAACTGGTGCCCCAGGTGCGCCAGGCGTTGCAGAACGTGGTCGACGTACTGGCCGAGGCCGGCGCGAAACCCGAGCACATCGTGCGCATGACCTGGTACCTGACCGACAAACGCGAGTATCTGGCGCGCGGGCGCGAGATCGGCGCAGTGTTCCGCGAGCTGATCGGCAGCTTCAACGCCGCGATGAGCGCGGTCGAGGTCGCGGCGCTGATCGAGGACCGGGCCCAGGTCGAGATCGAAGTCACCGCCGTGATCCCGGATTGAAGTCGCCGCGCGGCCGCTGCAAGGCGGCTTCGCGGCACATTGAAGAGAGAGAGAACTGACATGGCCACCAAGGCAAGATTTCACTGGGACGACCCCTTCCTGCTCGACGCGCAGCTCAGCGACGACGAGCGCCAGGTGCGCAACGCCGCGCAAAGCTATTGCCAGGAGGGCCTGGCCCCGCGCGTGCTCGACGCCTTCCGCCACGAGAAGACCGACCCCGCGATCTTTCGCGAAATGGGCGCACTCGGACTGCTCGGCCCGACGATTCCCGAGGCCTACGGCGGCGCCGGCCTGAACTATGTCTGCTATGGCCTGGTGGCGCGCGAAGTCGAGCGCATCGACTCGGGCTACCGCTCGATGATGAGCGTGCAAAGCTCGCTGGTGATGGTGCCGATCTTCGAATTCGGTACCGAGGCCCAGAAGCAGAAGTACCTGCCCAAGCTGGCCACCGGTGAGTGGATCGGCTGCTTCGGCCTGACCGAACCGAACCACGGCTCCGACCCCGGCAGCATGGTGACCAAGGCCAGGAAAGTCGCCGGCGGCTACGCGATCAGCGGCAGCAAGATGTGGATCAGCAACTCGCCGATCGCCGATGTGTTCATGGTCTGGGCCAAGGACGATGAAGGACAAATCCGCGGCTTCATCCTCGACAAGGGCATGAAGGGCCTGTCGGCGCCGGCGATCCACGGCAAGGTGGGCCTGCGCGCCAGCATCACGGGCGAGATCGTGATGGACAACGTGTT
>JANOPR010000439.1:0-3415 GCA_031421955.1 Burkholderiales bacterium | reverse complement strand
TCCATGCCGCCGGCCACCACGGTGCCACGCGCGGCGGCGATCACCGGCGTCGAGAAGTCCACGCGCCGAAGCATCGCGCGGTTGAGCAGCTTCGGCTCCGCAAGCAGGGCTTCGTCCCATTCGTCCTCGGCCTGGCGCGCGCGCATGAGCAGGGGCGTGAGGCGGCCGAGATCGGCCCCGGCGCAGAATGTTCGGTCGCCGGCGGCGGCCAGGATGGCGACCCGCACGGAGGCATCGGCCTGGATGGCATCCCAGCAGCGCGCGAGGCGAACGATCATCTCCGGATTGAGCGCGTTCATCTTCGCCGGCCGATTGAGCGTGACCCGCGCGATTCCGTTCTCGACCGAGAACAGGACGGGGGATTCGGGGGCCAGGGTGTCGCTCATTGGCCGGCAGGCTCAGCCCAGAAAATCGCGAAGTCTTCCGATTTGGCCTCGGTGACCACGCGCACCGGCATGCCCAGGCGCACGTCCGCTGCCGCGAGACCGCGGGCCGTCGCGACGATGCGTGGGCCTTCGTCCAGTTCGACCACCAGGGTCACGAAGGGCAGGTGCGCTTGCCACGCGGGTTCGACGCTCATGTGCGAAACGGTGTACGAGTACACCGTGCCGCGCCCGCAAACCGGTGCGAACGTGAACTGGCCCGAAGAGCACGCCGGGCAGTAGTAGCGCGGGGGGTGCGTATGCGTGCCGCATTCGCTGCAGCGTTGCATGCACAGCGAGCCCTGCTTGACGATGGCCTGGTAGAAATCGAGGTCGAGTTCGTCCGGCTTGGGGATCATGACGTGGGGCGAGCTGCTCATGTCTTGCTCCTGGCGAGGATGGCGATGCTGGCGTCGCCCAGGTCGCCGTAACCTGTCACGAGACCCAGCTCACAGCCCTTGACCTGCGCGGCACCGGCTTCGTGGCGAAGCTGGCGCGTCGCCTCGACGATGTGGTTCATGCCCCAGCAATGGCCTTGCGACATGAGGCCGCCGTGGGTGTTCAGCGGGTACCTGCCGCCGAGCTGGATGTTGCCGTCCTTGACGAAGTCGGCCGCTCCGCCGCGCGGCGCGAAGCCCAAAGCCTCGATCTCCAGCAGCACCACATGGGTGAAGCAGTCGTAGAGCTGCAGGAAGTCCATGTCCGTCGGCTTCACACCGGCCATCGCGAAGGCCCGGGGCGCTGCACGATCGAGACCGAGGTCGAGCACGTCCTTGCGGTTGATCAGCTCGTCGGGGCGGTCGGGATGGCCCTCCGCGCCGCCCAGCACGATCACCGGCGTGTGCGGCATGTCCCTGGCCCGCTCCGGCGTCGTGACGATGACCGCCGCGGCGCAGTCGGTCTCGACACAGCAGTCGAGCTTGCGCAGCGGCTCGCTGATGTAGGGCGACGCCATGTAGTCGTCCAGGGTCAAGGGACGCCCGCGCATGAGAGCCTTGTCGTTGAGCTGGGCATGTGCCCGGCAAGCGAGCGCGACGGCGGCCGGCGCCTCAGGCGGCACGCCGTACTGCTTGACATAGCGCTGCAGGTACAGCGAGTACCACCACGGCGCCGAACGCAGGCCATACGGCGCGTAGTAGTTCTTCACGACGTCGAAGAACGCGGCCGAGAAACGGCGCCGATTCGGGCGCGCGTCGGGACGTGGCCGGATGGCCGAGTAGCCGTTCCAGCCGATCGTCAGCAGCACGACGTCGGCCATGCCCGTGGCGACCGCCATCGCGGCATTGACGAGCGCCGCCGTCGGGCTCGCGCCTCCCATCTGCGGGCAGGCGGTGTAGCGCACGTCCGGCACGCCGAGGTGTGCCGCGATCTCGTCCCAGGCAACGAACCCTGGCGGCGGGATGATGCCGTCCACGTCCGAAGGCTTCAGACCCGCGTCCTTGATGGCGGCCATGCTCGCCGCCAGGATCATTTGAAGGATCGACTGGTCGGTGCCGCGCAGGTAGTCCGTCTCGCCGATGCCGACGATGGCGGCCTTGCCCGAGATGCTCTGGCTCATTTCTGCGGCAGCAGTTCGAACCAGAAGTCGGTGATGCGGCCCTTGGGTTCGTCGACGAAGCGCACGGCCACGCGCGGCTGCGCGTTGAGGCGTTGGGCGGCTGCCTCGATGTCGCTCAGGTCTTCACCGAGGACGAGGTTGATCAGCGCGGTATCGGCGCCGTCGAGCGTCACGTAGGCCATCACGATCGGCGGCTCGGGCAGGCCCGGGAAGGCGGTGGTGATGATGGTGAACGTTTCCAGCGTGCCCTCGGGGCCGACGCGCTCCCAATCGGTGGTGCGCTCCATGCAGGCATCGCAGAACGAACGTGCGGGCACCAGCAGGCGTCGACAGGCCGGGCAGCGCGTGCCCAGGATGTGGCGGTGCGCCATCAACTCGCGGAAGAAGCGCGTGGCGGCCTCGCCGGCGAAGTACGTGTAGTCGAAGCCCCAGCGACCCTGGATGGTGATCAGATCGGATGCACTCACGTTGGCGCTCCTCAGGAAGTTGGATGACGACCCAGCACGCAGACGGTCGAGAACTGCGTCGCACCGCCCTGGCCGGTGGCCACGGCACGCTCGACGCCGTCGACCTGGCGCTCGCCTGCCGTGCCGCGCACCTGCAGCGCGCACTCCGCGATGCGCACCATCGCGGTCGCACCGACCGGATTCGCGCCTTGCGGTCCACCGGACGGGTTGAAGACCGGCAACGTCGAGTCAACGAGTTGCTGCTCGACGAAGGCCGGCCCCTCGGCCGAGGTACAGAAGCCCAGCGCGGGGTAGGCCATGGCCTCGGCGCTGGAGAAGGCCGAATACAGTTCGGCGACGCGAATCTGCCGCAGCGGGTCGGTCACGCCGGCCTCTTTGTAGGCCTTCTGTGCGGACAGGCGCAGCGACAGCAGGTCGACCAGCGTGCCTTCCGGCCGGTGGATGCGGTCGCCCATGGCATAGCTGTCCGAGGTGGACGCATAGCCTTGGATCCACACCGGCCGGCGGCCGGCCGCGTGCTCGGCATCGACCAGGACCATGGCGCAAGCACCCTCCGACATCGGGCAGGCTTCCATGCGGTGGATCGGCCAGGCGAGCAGCGGCGATTGCAGTACCTCCTCGGGCGTGACCACCCGGCGGATGTGCGCCAGCGGGTTGCGCGCCGCATGCCGGTAGTTGCGCGCCGCGATCTCGGCCCAATGACGGTGCGTGTAGCCGTACAGGCGCATCAGCATCGATGCGCGCAGCGCGGCCATCGTGATGGTCGTGAGCGGGAAATCCTTCTCGTAGATCGGATCGAAGATGGTGTTGAAGACTTGCTGAGAGGTCGTCGCCTGGCCCATGCGCTCGAGCGCGAACACCAGCACGGCCTTGGCCCGCCGCGCGCGGATGTACGAGGCGCCCGCAAAGACGGTCGACGATCCGGTGACGCCGCCCGTGTTGACGCGCATGAACGGCAGGCCGCGGCC
>JANOPR010000438.1:0-2147 GCA_031421955.1 Burkholderiales bacterium | reverse complement strand
TCTCCTTCGGGATTATGTCGACCCGGCGCAGGCGCCCTTCGACCCGGCCCGATTCGACGATCAGGTCGCCCTTGTCGAGACGCTTGACGGTGCCGACGAAGATCTTGTCGCCGCGCGACAGGAAATCGGTGAGCAGCTGTTCGCGCTCGGCGTCGCGGATCTTCTGCAGGATGACCTGCTTGGCGGCCTGCGCGCCGATGCGCCCGATGGAGACCGAATCGACCGCCTCTTCGATGAAGTCGCCGACCTCGATGTCGGAGATCTGCTCGAGCGCCTCGATGTGGAGAATCTCGGCATCGGGGATCTGCAGGCCGGCCTCGTTAGGCACCACGTGCCAGCGGCGGAAGGTTTCGTAATTGCCGTTCTCGCGGTCGACCGCGACGCGGATGTCGACTTCGCCGCCATGCAGCTTCTTGGTTGCCGAAGCCAGCGCAGCCTCGACAGCGCCGAACACGACCTCGCGCTCCACGCTCTTCTCGCGTGAGATCGCATCGACCAGCATCAACATTTCGCGGTTCATTCTTCTCTCACTCTCCGTCGTGCGAAGCCACGGTCTGCGCCGGTGCCTCATCGGCAACCTTGCGCGCTAGGGTGTTGGCCCTACCCTTGAAATCAACCACCGGAACCAGGTGCGCATCGCGCACCTCGTCCAAAACAAAATCCAGCGCCCGCGCTTGCTGGTCCTTGGCGCCTTTGCCGGCTGCGGGCGCCAGCTCCAGGCGCCAACCGCCTTCGCGCGCTCTCAGGACGCCCTCGAACTTCTTGCGCCCGGCCAGCGGCAACTTCAGGGTCAGCGCAATCGCCGAACCTGCGAAGCGTGCATAGTCGGCCTCGCGGTGGAGCGGGCGGTCCAGGCCAGGCGAGGAGACTTCCAGGCGCGAGTATTCGCACTGCTCGACTTCCAGCACATACTGCAACTGGCGCGTCACGGCCTCGCAATCGTCGACAGTCACGCACTCCGACTCGCCGGCCGGGTACACCGCACCCGGCACGCGATCAATGAACACGCGCACCAGCCCCGTCCCCGAGCGTTCGAGGCTGACGAGTTCGTAACCGAGACCGGTGACGGTGCGTTGGGTGGCGTCCTGCCAATTCATGCGTGGTGTCTGTGTGCTCGCGTCTGTGACGTTGTCACGCGAAAGAAGTCGATCAAGCAAAAAAAATGGGCTGGAAGAATCCGCCCATTGGGGTTTTCAACAAAAAAGGGATTGTACTCTGCAAGAGCCGTACCTGCAACCGCCCTACAGGTCGCGTGCCAGAATCGACGCCCCGTTTTCTCTATCCCGGAGTGTCCCATGGGCTTTCTCGCCGGCAAGCGACTTCTGATCACCGGAGTACTGAACAACCGCTCCATCGCCTACGGTATTGCCCGCGCCTGCCACCGCGAAGGCGCCGACCTCGCCTTCAGCTACCAAGGCGAGCGGTTCAAGGACCGCATTGCCGAAATCGCCGCCGAGTTCGGCTCGAAGCTCACGTTCGACTGCGATGTCGCTGAGGACGCCCAGATCGAGCGCCTGTTCACGCAGTTGGGCGAGTCCTGGGACCACTTCGATGGCTTCGTCCATGCCATCGCCTTCGCACCGCGTGAGGCCATAGCCGGCGACTTCCTCGACGGCTTCACGCGCCAGAACTTCCGGACAGCCCATGAGATCTCGGCCTACAGCTTTCCCGCGATGGCCAAGGCCGCGCTGCCGCGCCTGCGCACAGGCGCGGCGCTGTTGACGCTGAGCTACCTGGGCGCCGTGCGCTACGTGCCCAACTACAACCTGATGGGCCTGGCCAAGGCGTCGCTCGAGTCGAGCGTGCGCTTCCTGGCGCAGAGCCTGGGTGCGCGCGGCGTGCGCGTCAACGCCATCTCGGCCGGCCCGATCCGTACCCTCGCCGCCTCGGGCATCAAGGACTTTGGCAAGCTGCAGGCCCAGTTTGCCGCGACCGCGCCGATCCGGCGCACGGTAACGATCGAAGACGTCGGCAATGCGGCCGCCTTCATGTTGTCGGATCTGGCTGCCGGCATCAGCGCCGAAATCACCTACGTTGACGGTGGCTTCAGCCAGGTGATGGGGACCTGACCAGCACGTCGGCCAGCACGTCGGCCAGCAGTTTTGCGCCCAGGGCCTCGGCCACTTCGATGCCGTCGACGCCTGCCG
>JANOPR010000437.1:0-2382 GCA_031421955.1 Burkholderiales bacterium | reverse complement strand
GCAACTCGGGCAAGAACGTCGGCACGGTGGCTGGCGCGGTAGGTGGTGCGCTGATCGGCAACGAGGTCGAGAAGAATGCGCGCCGCGAGCAGCAGACTGTGCGCGTCAACGTGCAGGTTGACTACGGTGGCCTGCGCAGCTTCGACTTCAAGAGCGTGAGTGACCTGCGCGTCGGCGACCGCGTGCGCATCGAGGGCAACCAGCTCTATCGCCTGTGATGAGCCGCTGAACTAGAATCGGCGCCATCAGAAACATTACAAGGGCGAGAAAGGCATGTCGGTTATGACACCGCGAACTACGGCCACCGTCACGACGGTGTAGTCGCTCGCGCTCGTCTGCCCATTTCCCTCCCCCTGTTGTGAAGAGCGCGGTCGCGTACCGCGCTTTTTCTTTTTCCGAAGGTATCGCCATGATTTCGATTCAACTGCCCGATGGCTCGAAGCGCGAATTTGCGCAGCCTGTGACGGTCGCTGACGTCGCCGCGTCGATCGGCACCGGATTGGCCAAGGCCGCGCTGGCCGGTCGCGTGAATGGCCAACTCGTCGATACCAGCCACCGCATCGAGGCCGACTCGACGCTGGCGATCGTCACTGACAAAGATGTCGACGGGCTGGAATTGATCCGCCACTCGACCGCGCACCTGCTGGCCTACGCCGTGAAGTCGCTGTTCCCGGAGGCACAGGTCACGATCGGGCCGGTGATCGAGTACGGATTCTTTTACGACTTCGCCTACAAGCGCCCGTTCACGCCCGAGGACCTGGTGGCGATAGAAGCCAGGATGGCCGAGTTGGCCAGGAAGGACGAGAAGGTCACGCGCCGCGTGCTGCCACGCGACGAGGCGGTCGCGCACTTCAAAGGCCTGGGGGAGCACTACAAGGCCGAGATCATTGCCGGCATTCCGGCCGAGCAGGAGATCGGCCTCTACAGCGAAGGCGCCTTCGAGGATCTGTGCCGCGGCCCGCACGTGCCCTCCACGGGCAAGCTGAAGCATTTCAAGCTGATGAAGGTGGCAGGCGCTTATTGGCGCGGCGACCACCGCAACGAGCAGCTGCAACGGATCTACGGCACCGCCTGGGCGACCAAGGAAGAACTGCAGCAGTACCTGACGATGCTCGAGGAGGCCGAAAAACGCGACCACCGAAAGCTCGGCCGCGAACTCGACCTGTTTCACATGGACGAGCATGCCCCGGGCCTGGTGTTCTGGCACCCCAAGGGCTGGACGGTGTGGCAGCAGGTCGAGCAGTACATGCGTGCGGTCTACAGAGAGAACGGCTACCTGGAAGTCAAGGCACCGCAGATCCTTGATCAGGCGCTGTGGGAGAAAACGGGGCACTGGGACAAGTACCGCGACAACATGTTCACGACCGAGTCGGAGAAGCGCGACTACGCATTGAAGCCGATGAACTGCCCGGGCCACATCCTGATTTTCAAGCAGGGCATCAAGAGCTACCGCGACCTGCCGCTGCGCTACGGTGAGTTCGGACAATGCCACCGCAATGAGCCGACCGGCGGCCTGCACGGCATCATGCGCGTGCGTGGATTCACGCAGGACGACGGGCATATCTTCTGCGCCGAAGATCAGATCCTCGACGAATGCGTGGCCTATACAGCGCTGCTGCGCCGCGTCTACGAGGACTTCGGCTTCACCGACATCATCTACAAGGTGGCCACGCGTCCCGAGCAGCGCATCGGCGAAGACGCGGTGTGGGACAAGGCCGAACATGCCCTGATGGAAAGCCTGCACCGCTCGGGTTGCGACTTTGTGGTCGCGCCGGGCGACGGTGCGTTCTATGGGCCGAAGATCGAGTACACGCTGAAGGACGCTCTGGGCCGACCCTGGCAGTGCGGCACGATGCAGGTCGACTTCTCGATGGCCGAGCGCCTGTCGGCCGAATATGTAACGGAAACCAGCGAACGTCGGCCGCCGGTGATGTTGCACCGGGCCATCGTCGGCAGCCTGGAGCGCTTCATCGGCATTCTGATCGAACAGTACTCTGGCGCGTTGCCGGTGTGGCTGGCGCCCATGCACGTGGTCGTGGCCTGCATCACCGAGGGGCAGGCTTACTACGCCGCGGAAGTCGTTAAAACGCTTCAAAAACAAGGAGTTAGAGCCGCCGGAGATTTGCGCAACGAGAAAATAACGTATAAAATCCGCGAGCATTCGATGCAGAAGGTTCCGTTCATCCTGGTCGTCGGCGACAAGGAGAAGGCGAGCGGGGCCGTTGCAGTGCGCGCCCGGGGCAACCTGGATCTCGGCGTGATGCCCCTCGAATCCTTCCTCGAGAAGATCGCGGCAGACATCTACACCAAGGCCTAGCAAGCTCTTCGGCGCGCGTTTTCATTTTGTCCGGACGTGCCGCCTTCACGTCCGCTAGAAGGTAA
>JANOPR010000436.1:0-9279 GCA_031421955.1 Burkholderiales bacterium | reverse complement strand
GCTGCGCAATGCCGCCTCGACCTTGTCGGGCGGCGAGCAGAAACAGCTCGAAGTCGGCCGTGCGCTGCTGCTGCGCCCGAAGGTGCTGTTGATCGACGAGCCGTCGATCGGCCTGTCGCCGCTGCTGGTGCAGGACGTGTTTCGCCTGCTGCGCAAACTGGCCGACGGCGGCACGACGATCCTGATGGTCGAGCAGAACGTCAAGAGCGCCCTGAAGATGGCCGACGAGGCGATCGCGCTCGAGTCGGGCCAGCTGGTGCTGCACAAAGCCGCCGACGAACTGCTCAACGACCCGAACATCGAGCGTCTGTTCCTCGGCGGTGCGGCTGCACCGGCGACCGCGGCGGCCTGATCAGCGCCGGCCCTCAGGCGCCCGGCTTCACACTGCGCGCAGTCGCGTGCCGTCGGGCAGCGGCACGGCGCGGTGCAGCACGTCCTCGGCCAGCCAGGCGGCCGAGCGGCGCGCGCGCTCGGCGACCACGGGCAGCGGCATCTGCGTGTAGTCGTCGTTGAAGACCTCGAAGCTGTAGTCGCCGCGGTAGCCCATGCGGTCGAGCTCGATCACGAGGCGGCGCAGTTCGTCGCTGTGCACGCCCTCGCCGGGAAAAACGCGGAAGTGGCGCGCCGTCTCGATGCGCTCCTCGACAGTACGGATCTCCTGCCACATGAAGTCGGCGAGCTGGACGAGGAAGATCTTCTCCGGGTCGATGTCCTGCAGCGCCTCGGCGGGCGTGCGCGTGGCAAAGCTGTGGAAGGAGTCGATGCCGATGCCCAGATTGGGCGCGTCGGCCAGTTCCACGACACGCCAGGCGCCGATGCTGTCGTTGATGTGCCGCCCCCACGACAGCCCCTCGTAGGCCACGCGGATGCCGCGCGGCAGCGCCATCATCGCCAGCTTGCGCAGGTCGCGGGCTATTTGCCCGTCGTCGTCGCTGGCATGCCGGCTGGTCGACGAGCAGGCCAGCAACAGCGGGCTGCCCAGGGCGGCGCACATGTCCAGCATCGAGCGGGCGATGTCGACCTTGTAGTCGTGCAAGTGGCCTGACAGGCCTTCGAAGTCGCGCAGCACCTGAAAGCCGGTGACGCGAAGGCCGCTGGCCCTGACTTCCTGCACGGCGGCCTGCCAGCCGTCGGCATGGCCGACCAGATCGCGCGCCGCGAGCATCACCTGGCCGAAGCCGGCGTCGCGGATGGCCGCCAACTTGGCCGCCAGTGGCCCGGCCAGCGAAATGCTGTCCATGCCGAAGTCGGCGATGTACTCGGCGTGCATGTCAGCCCCTCTTTCGACGGGTACGTCGACCGATCCCCCGAGGGGATGCGGGCCGGCTTGGGAGCGGCCCGGCGCTCGGCCCGCTATGCATCATGGCGCACGAGTTCGAACATCACACCGCCCAGGTGCGGCCGGGTGAGCGCGCCGCGCATCTCGGTGTGCAGGGCGTCGGTCTCGACGAATTCGACGCCGCGCGCGCGCAATGCCTTGACTGCGGCGGGCACGTCGGGCGCGCCGAAGGCCACCCGCTGCAGGCGCTCGCTGCTGTCGTCGACGACCAGCGCGTCAGGTTCGATCAACTGCAGGTAGAAGGTGCCGCAGGGGCTGGCCAACACGTTGCCGCGCGGCAGGATGCCAAAGCGCTGGTCGGCCGGCAGCACGGAGAAGCCGAACAGCGAGGCGTAGAACTCGCACCAGTCGGCGCTGCGGTCGGCGCCGACATACTGCACGACGCCGAACCAATGCAAACCTGCGACGGCGTCGACTTGCCGCTCGACGGTCGGGATCGGCACGAAGTCGACCTCGTAAATCGAGAACTCGCGCCAGCGGTCGACAAAGTAGAGGCGGCTGGCACCCGCGCCGTGGACGCCGGGGATGTGCAATTCCATCGGCTGCACCTTCACCGGCACCGGCCAGCCGCCGAGGTCGACGACGCGGCGCCAGGCCGTGCCCGCATCGCGCACGCGCAGCGCGATCGCCGCGATCTGCGGCACCTCGCCGTCCGCATCGACGACGCCATGGCCATTGACCACGATGTTCATCCCGCCCTGCCGGTACAGCAGCACCTCGCGCGAACGGTGCCGTGCGATCGGGCGAAAACCGATCGACTCCAGCACTTGCCCCAGGGCCTGCGGCCGCGGCGTCGTGTATTCGACGAACTCGATGCCCTCGATGCCGAGCGGGTTGGACACTTCGACGCTGGCTTCGCGTTCGAGCAAGGCGGTCGTCAGGCCACCTGCCTGCTGCGCACTGCGCAAGTCGCCCTTGGGTCGGCCCGGCGGGTTCATGCACGCTCCTTGGTGAGACGATGGAAATGCGCGTCGATGCGCGCAGCGTCGGCCGCCAGGCCGGTGAACAACTCGAAGGCGCCGATGGCCTGGCCGACGGCCATCGTACCGCCATCGACGACACGGCAGCCCGCCGCACGCGCGGCCTTCAGGAGCTCGGTATCGCGCGGGAAGTAGACGATCTCGGACAGCCACAGCTCGGGTCGCAGCAGCGCGGCGCGCAATGGCAGGCCCGGCAGTTTGTCCATGCCGGTGGGCGTGGCGTGGATCAGGCCGGTGGCGCCGGCCATCGCCGCGGCCACGTCGGAGGTCGCCGACACGGTGACGCCGCCAGCGCCGCCGTACAGGCGCCTGAGCTCCTCGGCCAAGGCGCAGGCGCGCTCGAGCTCGTTGTCGACCACGACCAGGGACTTGGCCTTCATGCGGCAAACCGAATGGGCGATCGCCGAGCCGGCGCCACCGGCGCCCAGCAGCAGCACGCGCGACAGGTCGGCCCCAGGCAATGTGCGTTCGAAGCCCCAGCGCCAGCCCGAGCCGTCGGTGTTGTGGCCGGTCGCCTTGCCGTCGCGGAACACGACGGTATTGACCGCGCCCATCGCCCGCGCTTCATCCGAGAGCGCGTCGAGCAGCGGGATCACCGCCTGCTTGCAGGGGTAGGTGATGTTCAGACCGGCAAAGCCCATCGCGTGCGCGGCGTCGATCAGCATCGGCAGGGCCTCGACGCCCTTCCCGGTTTGGTCAAGGTCGATCAGCTGGTAGTGAAGGCGCAGGCCCTGGGCCCGCGCCTCCGCTTCCTGCATCGCCGGCGTGAGCGAGCGCTGGATGCCCGCGCCGATCAGGCCGCAGAGCAGCTTGTGCGGTGGGGTCACAGAACCCCCTTGGCGCTGCGCGCCGTCCCCCCGAGGGGGAGCGAGCGCCTTCGGAACGGCCGCGCGGCGCTCATGGCCCGCGCTCCCTGCCGACGCCGGCCATCACCTGCGCAGCTTGGCCAGCTCGGCCGTCACTTCGGCGACGGTTTCCGCGCCGACGTTGGCGCTGAACTCGGCGATCACGGGCTTCATCTTCTCGCGCAGCTTGACCACTTCGGCCGGCGGGAACTGCGTGACGGTCATGCCATTCTTCTTCAGCAACTCCAGGTTGGCGGCCACGGCGGCGCGCGACTGTTCGCGTTGGAACTTGGCGGCTTCGTCGGCCGAGTCGTCAATGATCTTCTTCTCGGCAGCCGACAGGGTGTCCCAGATCTTCTTGCTGAAGATCACCGACTGCGGGTTGTACTGGTGGTTGGTCAGGGCAATGAACTTCTGCACCTCCCAGAACTTGTTGGCGGCGATCACGGAGATCGGATTCTCCTGGCCGTCGATCGCCTTGCTCTCCAGGCCGCCGTAGACCTCCGGGAAGGGCATCGGCGTCGGGTTCGCACCCAGCGCCTTGACCCAGGCCACGTTGATCGGGTTGGGGATCACGCGCAACTTCAGGCCATCGATGTCTTCGACCTTGGTCAGCGGCCGTTTGCTGTTGGTCATCTGGCGGTAGCCCAACTCCCAGTAGGCCAGGCCGACGAGGCCCTTGTCTTCCAGCTTGGCGTGCAGCCGCCTGCCCACCGGACCGTCAACCAGCGCATCGGATTCCTTTTCGTTGGCGAACAGGAAGGGGAAGTCGAAGATCGCCAATTCCTTGGCCACGCTGGCCAGGATGCCGGTGTTCATCACCGACATCTCGACGATGCCGCCCTGGATCGAGGTCGTGATCGCCTGGTCGCTGCCGAGCACGCCGGCCAGGAACAGGTTGACCTTGATCTTGCCGCCCGACTTGGCGGCGACGAGATCGGCGAACTTCTTCATGCCGGCCACGGCCGGGTGCCCTTCCGGACCGTTGAGGCCGAACTTGAGCGTGCGCTCCTTGATGTCCTGCGCGAATGCGCTGCCGAAGGCGGCCAGCACCAGGGCGGCCAGGGTGGTCTTGACGAACAGACGCTTCATCGTTGTCTCCTTGGGAAAGGTTTCGGGGGGGGAACTCGGTCAATAAAAGAGCTTGAGGGGCCACAGCACGATCTGCGGGAACAGCACCAGCAGGAACAGCACGCCGAACTGAGCGCACATGAAGGGGATTACGCCGCGCGTGACCTCGTCCATGCGCATCTTGCCCACGCCGGCCACCACGTTGAGCACCGTGCCCACCGGCGGCGTGACCAGGCCGATGGCGTTGTTCATGATGAACAGCACGCCGAAGTAGACCGGGTCGATGCCCGCGGCCTTGACCAGCGGCATCAGCACCGGCGTCAGGATCAGGATGGTGGGCGTCATGTCCATCGCCGTGCCCACCGCGATGACGATCAGCATCATGACGAACATCAGCAGCATCGGCCGGTCGATCAGGGGTTGCAGCAGGGCGATGAGTTCCTGCGGCAGGTTGGCGACCGTGATCAGCCACGCCGAGACCATGGCCGCGGCGACCAGGAACATGATCACCGCGGTGACCTTGGCCGCACTGACGAAGACCTGGTAGAGCTGCGCGAGCTTGAGTTCGCGATAGACCACGGTGGCGACAAAGAGCGCATAGACCGCGGCCACGACAGCGGCTTCGGTGGGCGTAAAGACCCCCATCTTCAGACCCACCAGCACGATCAGCGGCAGCACCAGGGCCCAGGTCGCCTCGCGCAGGGCCTTCCAGCGCTCGGCGGCGCTGGCCCTGGGCGGCGGCGTGATCTTCTCGCGCTTGGCGACGAAGAACCAGGCGATGGCGATCGACACGCCCATCAGCAGGCCGGGCACGATGCCGGCCAGGAACAGCTTGGTGATCGAGACGTTGGCCGCCACGCCGAAGATCACGAATGCAATCGAGGGCGGGATGACCGGGGCGATGATGCCGGCGCTGGCGATCAGGCCGCCGGCGCTGGCCCGGTTGTGTCCGGCCGCGACCATCATCGGCAGCAGCAGCGCGGCCAGCGCGGCGGTGTCGGCCACCGCCGAACCCGACAGCGCGGCCATCAGCACCGCGGCCAGGATCACCACATAGCCCAGGCCGCCGCGCAGGTGGCCGACCAATGTCAGCGCCAGGTTGACGATGCGCTTGGACAGCCCGCCGACGTTCATTATTTCGCCGGCCAGCATGAAGAAGGGCACGGCCAGCAGCGGAAAGGTGTTGGCGCCTTCGATCAGGTTCTGGGCCAGGATCTGGGCATCGAAGTTGCCCATGTAGAGCATCAATGCGACGCCGCACACCAGCAGCGCGTAGGCGATCGGCACGCCCAGCGCCATCGCCCCCAGCAGCGAGACCAGGAAGACGGTGATCGTCATCGGGCCTGCTCTTGGTCGGATTCGGGCTTGACATGCGCCAGGTCCTCGGACTCCTGCACCGTGACGAGTTCATCGTCGCGCAGCCTGCCGCTCAACAGCTTGCCCAGCTTGAGCAGGTGCAGGGCGATGGCCGACACGGCGAAGACCAGGCCGGCGCCAGACAGCCATGCGATCGACAAGCCCGAGACCGGCGCCTGCACATCCAGGTTGATCTTCAACTGAACGGCGCTGCCGCTGAAGATGAGCCAGACGCAGTACAGCATCATGGTCTCGGCCAGGCCCAGGCAGATGCGCTTGCCCAGCGGGCCCAGGTGCGTCAGCAGCATGTCGGTGCCGAGGTGCGAGTTTTCCTTGATCGCGACGATCGCGCCGAGGAAGATCATCCAGACGAAGGCCCAGCGCGAAAGCTCCTCCGAGACCGTGATCCCGGAGTTGAACCCATAGCGCAGCACCACATTGCCGAACACCATGACCACCATCACGGCCAGCAAGGCCACGAGCAGCAGCTCGAGCAACTTGCAGTAGGCACTGACCGCCTTTTCGATCGCGTCGAACATGCTGTCTCCTTGGCGCGGGCTGTCGCGATTTCGGACCCTCGCCTGCACCAACCCGAATAATGTACGAACCGGTTAGTTCTTGAATCGGTAGAAACCCGCCATCCTGGTGCGGCGCACAGTGCGCGAAGTCTGCGCTTGCCGGAGCGGCCTACTTGCGCACAAAGCGCACGATCATCTCAATGATGCTGTCGCGTCGCGCGATCAAGGCCCCGGGGGCCTCGAGGTCGCGCTGGAAGATCAGGCCGAAGGTATGCCGGTTGGCGACGTTGAACACCGACAGGGCACTGATCGACATGTGGAGGTCGACCGGGTCGATGGCGGCCCGGAAGACGCCTGCCTGCTGGCCGCGATCGAGCACGCGGCGCAGGCCGTCGATCGCCGGCACGTTGAGCTTGCGGATCGAGTCGCTCTGCGCCAGGTACTGCGCGCGCTGGATGTTTTCACCCTGCACCAGGCGTACGAACTCGGGGTGCGCCCACTGATAGTCGACGGTGTGGCCGACCAGGCGGCGCAGGGCGTCCTCGGGCGCGAGATCATCGAGGTGGCGCCAGCCTCGATCGCGCGAATGCCGCGATAGGCCGCTTCGAGCACCGCGAGGTACAGCGCCTCCTTGCTGCCGAAGTAGTAATAGATCATGCGCTTGCTGGTGCGCATGGCCTGGGCAATGGCGTCGATGCGCGCGCCCGCCAATCCCTTTTCAGCGAACTCGCGCGTGGCCACCGCGAGGATGTCGGCCATCGTACGCTCGGGGTCGTTGGTGCGCGGCGCGGACTTGGCAGGCGGTCGGCGCGCCGCCGGCGCGGCGCGGGCGGAATGTACTACCTGTTTCATTCTGCGAGTGTAGAACACTCGCAATCGCGCGCCCCGAGCTGGTCGACGCAGCGGCGCGCCGGGCTCTGCCCCCAGACACCTGCGGCAGCGGCGCCCTGAGGCGGCGCCGGCCGCTTGGGGCGGCCCTAGGCGCTCACGCGGCGCGCCAGTCGGCGCTCGACCAGCGCGCGCATCAGGCCCAACGAGATCTGGTGCGCATGGATGAGTGCCAGCATGCCGTTGCGATGCAGCTCGAGCACGACCACGTCTGGCAAGGCGCCGAACTTCTCGTCATCGAGCGCAAGAAAGCCGTCGACCGTGATCTGCTTGCCCTCGGGCAGGGTGGCATCGAAGCGCATCGAGCGCAGCAGGTCCAGTTCGAGCAGGCGCCGCCCGACCAGGCGCGTGCGCTCGGCCTCGCTCTCGATCTGTTCAACGAACTTGCGTTGCTCGTCGAGAAACGGCGTCGCCTCGCCTTCATCATTGAACAAGCGCTCGCCCTCGTCCGCGGACAGTGCGCCGGACTTGGCGTCGACGCAGATCGCGTAGTTGCCATCGTCGATGCGCGCCAGCCCCATCGGATAGCCCCGCAGGATCGCGGGCGTGTACCGCGCGCCCCAGCTGCCGTCGGCGCCAAGCATCAGGTTTTCGCCCTGCTCCAGGCCGAGCACGGCCATGGGGGCCACATCACGTTGCCCGTTCTGCTGCCCGGCCTCGACAAACACGATCGGGTACTCGCGGCAGACGTCGCCGAATTCAACCGCAGTGATGAACAGCGCGTTCATGGCCGCCGTGCGGTCGTAGCGCGTCGGGCTCGGTTTGAGCCTCATGTGCCGGTGCTGCACGCGGTCCAGGGCCTGCGGTTCGATGAACAGGGTGGGGTCGATCATGGTGTTTCGTCGTCTCCAGAGTCAGCGATGGGCGCCACCAGCACCTTGTCCACGCGCTTGCCGTCCATGTCGACGACTTCAAATCGCCAGCCATTCCAGTCCACGCGGTCCGCGGTGCGCGGCAGGCGGCCGAGCAAGAGCATGATCATGCCAGCCAGCGTGTTGTAGCGGCCGCGGTTCTCCTCGGGCAGCTCCTTGAGCCCCAGCCGGTCCTTCAGCTCGGGCACCGGAATCAGGCCGTCGAGCAGCCAGCTGCCGTCGGCGCGCGCGACCGCCCAGGCGTTGTTGTCGGCCGGCGCGGAGAACTCGCCCGTGATGGCTTCGAGCAGGTCGCGCCCGGTGATCACGCCCTGCACTTCACCGTACTCGTCGACCACGAACACCAGCTCGGCGCTGGAAACGCGAAAGTGCTCGAGCAACTCCATGCCCGACAGGGTTTCGGGAACGAACAAGGGCTCGGTCAGCACGTCGGCCAGGTTGGGCGTTTCCCCGCGCGACACCGCCGGCAGCAGGCTTTGCGCCGAGACCACGCCCAGCACTTCGGAGAGCCCGCCCCGGCACACCGGATAGCGCGTGTGCTGGTGGGCGGCCATCAGCGCCAGCGTGTCGGCCAGCGGCGCATTCACATCGAGCCAGGTGATCTCGGTGCGCGGCATCATCATCGAGCCGATCTGCCGGTCGTCCAGGCGGAACACATTGCGCACCATCTGGTGCTCCTGCTCCTCGATGACGCCGGCGTCGCGTCCCTCCTCGAGGCTGGCCGCGATCTCCTCCTCGGTCACGCTGCGCTGGGGTCCGCCGCGAATTCCGATCAGGCGCAACACGGCCACCGTGGACACTGTCAACAGCGCCACCAGCGGCCGCGTGGCCGTCGACAGCCACTGCATCGGCGTGGCCACCATCCGGGACACGGTTTCGGGATAGAGCTGACCGATGCGCTTGGGCACCAGCTCGCCGAAGATGATCGTCAGCACCGTGATGATCACCACCACCAGGCCGGTGGCGGTCAGCGCTGCGGCGCCTTCCGAAACATCCAGCACATGCTGCAGCCATGTCGCCAGCGGCGTGGCAAAGGCCGCTTCGCCGACGATGCCGTTGAGGATGCCGATCGAGGTGATGCCGATCTGCACCGTCGACAGGAACTTGGTCGGGTTGTTGTGCAACGCCATCGCCGCCAGTGCGCCCGGCTCGCCGGCTTCGATCATCACCTGCAGCCGCGCCTTGCGGCTGGCCGTGAGCGCCATCTCCGACATGGCGAACAGCCCGTTGAGCAGGATCAGGAATGCCAGTAGCGCGACGTCCATGCAGGCAGAGCCGCGTGACGCGCGCCCCGTGAAACCAACACGGGGGCAGCGTAGCAGAATCGCCCCATGCACTATCTGGTCGGCGACCTGCAGGGCTGCAGCGACGCCTTCGAGCGCATGCTCGTGAAAATCGACTTCTCTGCCT
>JANOPR010000435.1:0-1794 GCA_031421955.1 Burkholderiales bacterium | reverse complement strand
CGATCTGCGGGTCAAGCTGGCGCTGACCGAACTCACCGATGTTATGACCGACGTCGACTTCAAGGTTTTTTCCACGCCCGCCAAGGATCCCGATGGGCGCGTGGTCGCCTTGCGCGTACCCGGTGGCGCGGAGATGAGCCGCGGCGAGATCGACGGCTACACCGAGTTCGTCAAGATCTACGGCGCCAAGGGCCTGGCCTGGATCAAGGTCAACGACATCGCCACCGGCCGCGACGGGCTGCAGAGTCCGATCGTCAAGAACGTCCACGACCAGGCCATTGCTGCTGTGCTGGCACGCACCGGTGCCGCGAACGGCGACCTGATCTTCTTCGGCGCTGACAAGGCCAAGGTGGTCAACGATGCGATCGGCGCCCTGCGCGTGAAGGTCGGGCACAGCGAATTCGGCAAGGCCCGCGGGTTGGTGCAGGGCGAGTGGGAGCCGTTGTGGGTGGTCGACTTCCCGATGTTCGAGCGCGATGACGAGGCGGGTCGCTGGGTCGCGGTGCACCACCCGTTCACGAGCCCGAAAGACGGCCACGAAGACTGGCTGGAGAACAAGCCGGGTGCGTGCATTGCCAAGGCCTACGACATGGTGCTCAACGGCGTCGAACTCGGTGGCGGCTCGGTGCGGATCCACCGCGAAGAAGTGCAGAGCAAGGTCTTCCGGGCGCTGAAGATCGACGCCGAGGAAGCGCAGGCCAAATTCGGCTTCCTGCTCGACGCGCTGCAATACGGCGCGCCGCCGCACGGCGGCATTGCCATCGGCCTGGACCGGCTGGTGATGCTCATGACCGGCGCCGACTCGCTGCGTGAAGTCATCGCCTTCCCCAAGACCCAACGCGCGCAGGACCTGCTGACCAATGCGCCGGGGCCGGTCGACGAAAAACAGCTGCGCGAACTGCATATCCGCCTGCGCAACACGTCACCGGCCTGAAGTGAGCGCCTGCGGCGCGTCAAGCATGCGCGCTGCCAGCGCCTTTGCCGCCGGGGGCGCCCCCCGCGCGGCCTGAGGCGCTGGGCTTTGTGCAGAATCAAGGCACGGGCGCAGCCTGTGCCCGTGTTGTCTCAGGAGACCGATGCCCAAGATCCCCGAGTCCGTGCTGGTCGTGATCCACACGCCTGCGCTCGACGTGCTGTTGATCGAGCGGGCCGACAAGCCCGGCTACTGGCAAAGCGTCACCGGCTCGAAGGACTTGCTTGGCGAGTCTTTGACGGAGACCTGCGTCCGCGAGGTCGCCGAAGAGACGGGAATCGTCATTGGCAGCGATGCCGTGCCGCTGGATGCACTGGTCGACTGGCATCTGGTCAACGTCTACGAGATCTACCCAGTCTGGCGTCACCGGTACGCCGCGGGCGTCACGCACAACACCGAGCATGTCTTTGGCCTGACCGTGCCCGCCGGCACGGCGGTCACGCTCAACCCGCGCGAGCACATTGACTTTGCCTGGCTGCCGTGGTGCGAAGCGGCTGACCGCTGCTTCTCGCCCAGCAACGCCGAGGCCGTGCTGCAGCTGCCACGATTCGTGGGGGCGCCATGAAAACGCTGCAATCCAGCGTCTTGCCGCCGCACACCGGCTTGCACGAGCGCCTGCGCGTAGCCACCTACAACATCCACAAGGGTGTGCGCGGTGTTGGGCTGCGCAAGCGTCTGGAGATTCACAACCTGGGCCTGGGCATCGAGGCCCTCGACGCCGACCTGGTGTTCCTGCAGGAAGTGCGGCTGCACCACGCCCGCGATGCGCGCCAGTTCGATCGCACTTGGTTCGGCTGGCCCGATCAGGGTCAGGCCGAGTT
>JANOPR010000434.1:0-2972 GCA_031421955.1 Burkholderiales bacterium | reverse complement strand
CAGTCCTTCATGGCGACAACGGCTCCACGCTCAAGGCCACGACGGTGCTGGCGATGCTCAACTGGCTGGGCGTCAAGCCGTCCTACTCGCGGCCGCGCGTGAGCGACGACAACGCCTACGCCGAGTCGTTGTTCCGCACGGTGCGTATTTCGGCGAACGTGACCGGTGATTTCGGGAACGTGACCGATTTTGATCGGGTGCTGGGTTGCGCGGGGAGGATTGTAGAGAGAGGGTCGTTTTGAGCGGGTGTGGAGCCTCCTTGATGGCCGTGGATGCAAGCCTGATGCCTGTGCGAGGCGAAGGGCTTTGTTTTCTTTGTCTTGCTTATTTCAACGCGTGGTGGTGGGGCCCTGTGGAGCTTGTGGGCAGCCGGCGGCCTGTGGGTGGGCGCGTGGGCAACCCGCAGGGTTGTCCATCCGGCCATCCACGGGTGAGCGCGTTCAGCGCTCAGTCGGGGAGCCCGCGCCAGCGGGCCTGTCCACAAATCCACAGGGCACGCGCCTACGGCTGATCGCCAACGGTGCCCGTGAGTTCGATGGGCGTGTCGTCTGTGCTGACCGAGTTCGCCGCCTTGCGTGGTCGCATCGACTTGCCCTTGAGCGCCAGGCGATGGCTGCGCGAGAGCAGCCGATCGAGGATGGCGTCGGCAATGGTTGCGTCACCGATCCAGGCGTGCCAATGCTCCACTGGCAGCTGACTCGTCACGATCGTCGCACGCGTGCCGGCACGGTCGTCGATGATCTCCATCAGGTCCGAGCGCGTGGGTCCGTCCAGCGCGGTCATCCCCCAGTCGTCCAGGACCAGGACGTCCGTGCGCGCCAGCGCCGCGAGCCAGCGAGCGAAGCCGCCGTTACCGTGCAGGATGCGAAGCTCCTCGGCCAGGCGCGGCGTACGCAGGTACAGCGCCGAATGCCCGCGCCGGCAGGCGTACTGCGCCAGCGCGCAAGCCAGCCACGACTTGCCCGATCCCGTTGCACCGCTGAGCAGAATTGCCGTGCCGTCCTCGATCCAGCGCGACAGCGCCAGGCTCATCAGCGCGCTGCGCTCGAAGCCACGCCCAGCACGGCCATCGACGTCCTCGATGCAGGCCTGCGGGTACTTCAGCGCTGCCCTCTTGAGCAGCGCGGCGCGGCGCTTGTCGCCGCGGTGGTGGACCTCGCGATCGACCATCAGCGCCAAGCGCTCCTCGAAGCTCAGCGTCGTGCTGGCGCTGCTGGAGAGTTGTTCTTCGACGGCCGCGGCCATGCCGGCGAGCTTGAGATCGCGCAGTTGCGCCAGGGTGTTGTTCATCATCATGATCGGATCCTCTTGTTCGGTGCTGTGTGTCAATGGAAATACGCCGCGCCGCGCAGGTTGTCGTGCTCGGGCGCGACCCACTCGGGTTCGGGCGCCGCTGGCTCGATGAGATCGCGGCCATTGGCCAGGATGTCGCGCACATGGCGGTAGTGCCCGGCGCCAGCTCCAGGGCCAGCGTGCAGGCCGCCTCGACGCGCTCGGGGCCGTAGCGCTTGGCCAGGCTGAGCAGCCCCAAGCAACTGCGGTAGCCGTGCTCGGGGTGGCGGAATCGCTGCAGCAGCTGGGTGACGAAGCGCCCGGTGTTGGATCCGATGTCGCCGCCCCAGTGGATCAGCCGCTCGGGCGTCCACTGCTTGTGCGCGCGATGCGCCGCGGGCATGTGTTCGTCCAGCGTGGTGAAGCCGCCGCGCCGTGCGCTGCGCGCGTGGCAGGCCACGCGCTGGCCGCGATGCAGCATCTCCACCAGCGCGTCGGTGATGCGCGCCTCCAGCTCCAAACCCACCAGCGAATGCGGCACGCTGTAGCGGTGGGCGTCGACCTCGACGTGATAGTCGATGTGCGCCTTCACCGTCTTGAAGGTGGCCCACTGCCAGGGCTGCGTCGGCAGGGGCGACAGCGCCGGGGCATCCAGCGTGGCGAAGTGGCTCGCGCGGCTGCCATCGAGCTTCTTGAAGCGCCGATCGTTCAGCGACGCCAGCAGCGATGCGACCGCCGCATCGGCGGCATGCACGTTGGCCAGCACGGTGTGACGCAACCGCGCCAGGATCCAACGGGTGACGACCTGCACCGAGCTCTCCGCGCTGGCCTTGTCCTTGGGCGAATACGGGCGTGCCGGAAGGAACGAGACATCGTAGTGACGCGCGAACTCGCGCACCGTCGCGTTGAGCTTGGGCTCGTAGCGGCAAGCCTCGGAGACCAGCGCGCGCGGGTTGTCGGGCACGATGAGTTGCGGGCAGCCGCCGTAGAAGGCCAGCGCACGCGCCAGCGCGCCCAGCCACGAGCGCATGCTCTGATCGACCGTGGCGCAGGCGAAGGTGTAGCTCGACGCGCCCATGGCGGCGACGAAGATCTGCGCGCGTGTTCCGTCGGCCAGCGCAAGCGTCGCTCCGGCGTAGTCGATGAACAGCTTCTCGCCGGCGCGCCGCTGCTGACGCATCGAACGCTTGAGCGTCTTGGCGAAGTTCTTGTAGTGCTCGCAGAACTGGGTGTAGGCCCAGGTGCGCCGGCCCTCAAAGGCCGCGCGGTACTCCTGCCACAGCAGCACCAGCGTCACGCCCTTGCGGCGCAGTTCGATGTGCACGTGGGCGAAGTCGGCCTCGATCAGCCGGGTCTCGTCCGCGCTGCGACCGAGCAGCCGGCGTTCGAGCGAAGCCTCGTCCAGATCAGCCGTGACCTGCCAGTCCAGCCCGGCGGCGCCGGCCAGGCCGAGGTACTTGGCTACGACGCCCTTGGAGATGGCCAGGCTGCGCGCTATTGCGGAGTGCGAGAGCCCGCCTTGGTACTTGAGTCTGAGAATGTCCTTGATCATGCGTATGTCCATGCGTTGCTGTGGCATCAGTTCTCCGGCCCAAAGGCCGTGAGGCTATGCCCCAGCGGTGGTTCATACGCAACGCCAGCATCCGACCCCTTGACAGGTCGGCATCCGCTTCTACGCGGTCACAAAAACTCCATCGGTC
>JANOPR010000433.1:0-10710 GCA_031421955.1 Burkholderiales bacterium | reverse complement strand
GAAGTTCCTTGAAGCGCTTGAAATCGGTCTCGGCCTGCTCATGGCTCGTGCGCGCGACCTGCACCGACGCGCGCGCTGCGTCCTGGCTGAGGCGCAGGTCCTGGGCGTCCAGACTCGCCAGCACTTGGCCCACCCTGACCGGTTCTCCGAGATTTGCAGGTCGGCTGACCATCTTTCCGCCAACGCGAAACCCAAGGCGCGACTCGACACGCGCCCGCACCTCGCCCGCGTAATCGACGGTACCCCCGACTTCACCTGCAACGACCGTCACCGTGCGCACCGACCGCACCGGCTCCGGCGCGGGATCTGACTGGGAGCAGGCTGCGAGCGTCAGGATCAGCAGTCCAGCGATGGGGGTCTGCAAGCCCGTGCCGGCTCGCGCGGGCATGCCCAAGGTCTGACGAGTGTGCATGGCGGGTCTATCGCTGCAGGTTGTTGGAAGTGGCTGCGTGGCCATGGTCGTCAGTTGCGACGAGTCAAACACACTAATGACTGACCGGTCAGTACTGTAATGAGGCACTTGAGCCGTGTCAATCTCGTCTCGAGGCGACCTGTGGTCTCTCCCGACAGGAGCTCAATCCACAGGAGAGACAATCTCCCGTTGTGAGCATCGACCACTACGAGAACTTCCCCGTCGCCTCCTGGTTGTGCCCACCGGCACTTCGACCCGCGATCGCTGCGATCTACCACTTCGCACGCACTGCGGACGACATTGCCGACGAAGGCAATGCCCCCGCCGCGCAACGCCTGGCGTTGCTGGCTGGTCTGGGCGCCGACCTGCAACGCGCCGTCGATTCCGGAGAGACTGACGGCAAGTGGCAGGGCGTGCTGTCTCCGCTGGCCAAGGCCATCGAGCAGCACGGACTGCCGCCCAAACCGCTCTTCGACCTGCTGAGCGCGTTTACGCAAGACGTTGGCAATCCAGCCTATGCGGACCGCGCCGAGTTGCTTGACTATTGCTCGCGCTCGGCCAATCCGGTGGGCCGCTTGTTGCTGCACCTCGCCCGTGTGACCTCGCGCGACGCGCTCGTCCAATCCGACGCGATCTGCACGGCCTTGCAACTGATCAACTTCTGGCAAGACCTGTCGGTCGACTTGCCGCGTGGGCGTATTTACGTCACAGCGTCCGACGCTGCGTGCGTCGGCCTGGACGCAACGCGCCTGCAGGCTGGCGCCGACAGCGATGCGACACGCGCGTTGGTACGCTCCCTGGTCGCCTGGTCTCGCCAGACCATGCTCGCGGGTGTCCCGCTGGTACATCGCCTGCCAGGCCGCATGGGCTGGGAGTTGCGGTTTGTCGTGCAGGGGGGCTTGCGCATTCTCGAAAGGATCGAGGGCGACAACTTCAACGCCATGACTCGGCGCCCGACGATCGGAAAGCTGGATGCACCCACCTTGACTTGGCGCGCCCTGTGCATGCGTCGAAGAAGCACCGCCTCAGCGCTGCTGCCACTTCCGCAGGACAAGCGCGGTTCATGACGCCCCAGGACTACGTCAATGACAAGGCCGCCAAGAGCGGCTCGTCGTTCTATTACGCGTTTCGCTTCCTGCCGCTGCCGCAGCGCGCTGCCATCACGGCGTTCTACGCGTACTGCCGCGAAGTCGACGATGTCGTCGACGAAGTCCACGACCCCAGCGTCGCCGGATCCAAACTGGCCTGGTGGCGAAAAGAGGTGGCCAGCGCCTTCGCTGGTCACGCCAGCCACCCGGCCATGCAGGCTTTGATGCCACATGTCCGGCCGTATGGCATCGAAGCGAGGCACCTGCTGGCCGTGATCGACGGTTGCGAGATGGACCTCCACCAGACGCGGTATCTCGACTTTGCCGCCCTGAGGCAATACTGCCACCTGGTTGCCGGCGTGGTGGGGGAGGTAGCGGCCAACATCTTCGGCCGCAGCCAGGACGCCACGATTGAGTATGCCCACCGGCTGGGGTTGGCGATGCAGTTGACCAACATCATTCGTGACGTCGGCGATGACGCCCGCCGCGGCCGAATCTACCTGCCCATAGACGAGATGAAGCAGTTCGATGTCAAGGCCAGTGAACTGCTCGAACGCAAGGCCCCGTGGGGCTACAGCGAGCGGTTCACGCGCTTGATGAGTTTCCAGGCCGAACGCGCGCATCGCTGCTACGAGGAGGCGTTCTCGATGCTGCCGGCGGCCGACCGGCGGGCACAACGGCCGGGGCTGGCCATGGCGCAGATCTACCGCACCCTGCTGCGAGAAATCGAGGCCGACGACTTCAAGGTCCTGCACCAGCGAGTGGCTCTCACGCCATTGCGAAAAGTCTGGATCGCAATGCAGACGCACTGGCGCGAGCGTTGAGTCCCGTGCGTCGCCGCGTGGCCGTGGTTGGCGGGGGTTGGGCCGGCATCTCTGCTGCAGTGCGCGCCACGGTGCTCGGTCATCAGGTGACCCTGTTCGAGATGGCACCGCGCCTGGGCGGACGTGCCCGCAGTGTCGATCGCGATGAACATCTCGCTCTGGACAACGGCCAGCACATCCTGATCGGCGCCTATGTCGAGACGCTTGCGTTGATGCGCCGCGTGGGCGCGGATCCAGAAGCGCTGCTGCGGCGCCAGCCGCTGAGCCTGGTCGGCCCCGACGGGTGCGGATTGCGCCTGCCGCCCGGGTCGCCGATGCTGGCCTTCGGCCGCGCCGTCCTCTCTCGCCGTGGCTGGTCACTGCGAGAGCGCTGCGGTCTGCTCTACGCCGCGCTGCGCTGGCAACTGCAGGGTTTCAAGATCCCCATCGACACCACTGTCGATGCGTTGACGCAGCGTGTGTCCGAACAGGTTCGAAAAACTCTGATCGAACCACTCTGCGTGGCCGCCTTGAACACGCCGGCTAACCAGGCCAGCGCGCGCGTCTTCCTGCGCGTGCTGCGCGACGCCCTATTCAGTGGCCCCGGATCGGCCGATCTGCTGCTGCCGCGCAAGCCCCTGTCCGTGCTGTTGCCGGAGCCGGCAGCGCACTGGCTCGCCGCGGCGGGCGCGCAAGTGCACTGCGGAGCGCGCGTGGCGTCGTTGGCCCAAGATGGCGCGGCCTGGGCGGTCGATGGCCAGCGCTTCGATAGCGTCGTGCTGGCCTGCACCGCCAACGAGGCGGCGCGTTTGGCGCGGCCGATGGCGCCCGCCTGGGCGGGACAGGCGGCCGCGTTCGACTACGAGCCGATCGTCACGGTCTACCTGCGCAACCCCGGCACCCGCCTGGCGCAGCCCATGACGACTCTGGCCTCTCACGCCACGGCGCCGGCGCAATTCGTGTTCGACCTCGGGGCCATCGACGGCGGAGGGCCGCGGGATGGCCTGTTTGCATTCGTCGTCAGCGGCGCACGCGACTGGGTTGAAAAGGGTCTGGACCTGACCGCTGCGGCCACGTTGCAGCAGGCGCGGGCTGCATTTCCCAGCCCGTCCTGGCAGGAGGCGACATTGCGACTCACCCTTGCTGAGCGCCGCGCAACCTTTCTCTGTACGCCGGGGCTCACGCGACCGCCCGCCTTCGTGGCCACCGGCCTTGCGGCGGCCGGCGACTACGTCGAAGGACCCTACCCTGCGACCTTGGAAGGCGCCGTGCGGTCTGGCGTCATTGCGGTCGGGCTTGCCGCAAGCGGTACCGGTGCCGGGTAAACCGCACTCTCAAGATCCGAAGTCGAGTTTCGTCATGCAAGAATCCGTCTGAGGCAAACGAATCGACGACATGCTGAAGAAGGAACCCACGAGCCCGACCATTCAGGTGTTGGAGCGAAGCTTCGCGTTGCTCGACGTGCTCGCGGCGCAACCCGAACCGTTGGCGCTCAAGTTGATCAGCGCGCGCACCGGCTTGCACCCATCGACGGCGCACCGAATCCTCAACGACTTGGTGGCTGGCCGCTTTGTCGATCGACCCCACGCTGGGACGTACCGACTCGGCATGCGTCTGCTGGAGTTGGGGAATCTGGTCAAGGCACGTCTGGATGTCAGGGATGCCGCGCTCGAGCCGATGCGCGCATTGCACAAGCTGACGCACCAGGCCGTCAACCTGTCGGTGCGCCTGGGCGACGAGATCGTCTACATCGAACGCGCCTACAGCGAACGATCAGGCATGCAGGTCGTGCGGGCGGTCGGGGGACGCGCACCGCTGCACTTGACTTCAGTCGGGAAACTGTTCCTGGCCGCCGATGACCGGGACCGCGTGCGCGCCTATGCAGCTCGAACAGGCCTGGCCGGGCACACCCGCAACAGCCTGACGCAGTTGCCGGCACTGGAACGCGAGCTCGACGGCGTGCGCTCGCGTGGCGTGGCACGCGACGACGAAGAACTGGAAATCGGGGTCCGCTGCATCGCCGCAGGCGTCTTCGACGACAGTGACTGCCTCGTGGCAGGCCTGTCGATCTCGGCCCCCGCCGATCGGTTGGAAGAAGGCTGGATCGACTGCGTCAAGGACACCGCGCGCCAGATCTCGACCGCGCTCGGATACCAGCGCGCCTGAGAGTCACTCCAGCAACGCAACCTTTGGCGCGCTGACCACGACGGGCAAGTCGCTCAGCCACTTGCGAATCCGCTCGGCGTCGCCGATGCGCGAATACTTGCCGGCCGAGTCGAGCAAGACCATGATCAGCTTGCGACCCGAGACCTGAGCCTGCATCACCAGGCAGCGACCCGCCTCGCTGATGTAGCCCGTCTTCTGCAGGCCGATGTCCCACCCGCCGCTACGCACCAGACCATTCGTATTGCGGAACTGCACGTTGCGCGAACCGACTGCGACGTCTTGCGCCGGCGAAGTCGAAAGCTGCCGAATCAAGTCAATCTTGTCGGCTGCGCGGACCAAGACTGCCAGGTCTGTCGCGCTCGAGCGATTGAGGCTGGACAAGCCCGTGGGCTCGACATACTGGGTGTCATGCATTCCCAATGCCTGCGCCTTGCTGTTCATCGCAGCCACGAATGCCGGTATGCCGCCCGGATAGTGGCGGCCAAGGGCATAGGCCGCTCGGTTCTCGCTGGACATCAGTGCCAGGTGCAGCATTTGTTCGCGCGACAACTTGGTGCCGACACGCAGTCGCGAGCGGCTCGTGCCCGAATCGACGTCCTCGGCACTGATCTTCAGCATTTCGTCCAAGGGCAGACTGGCCTCGGCCACTACCAACGCGGTCATCAACTTCGTGATCGACGCAATCGGCAGCACGACTGCTGAATTCTTGCTAAACAATACCTCGTCCGTGTCCTGATCAAGCACCAATGCGACGCTGGACTTCAAGTCGAGTTCATCGGCAACGGCGTTCAGGCCGTTCCTGTGACCCATCGACGGCCGCGCCGGCGCAGCGCGCGCCTTCACTTGGGACCGTGGCGCTTTGGCCGTGGCCTTCTTCTTGGCGGCGACGTGAGGCTTGTCGCTGGCCGACCTGGATTGGGCGTGCGCCGGCATGACCAGGATTGCCGCGACAGCCAGCAACCACGGCGTCAGACGCACACGCAGAGAACTCAATTGAGAAATGGCAAGGGACACAGGGTAAACCCCATCAACATCGTCGCCCGAGTGTAGGCGACATAAAAAAACCACGCAATACATAGACTTGCGTCGTTTTCCTCAAGTCGATCCTGGGATTTCCCTAATATTTGCCAGTTTCGCGGGTCAACCCTGGGCCGCCACGCGCTCTGTCCGGCTGTGGAGCTTGTTCAGAGCGGCCAGATAGGCCTTTGCCGAGGCCACGACGATGTCCGGATCGGCGCCAACGCCATTGACGATGCGCCCACCCTGCTGCAATCGCACTGTTACCTCGCCTTGCGATTCCGTGCTGCCGCTGGTGATGGCATTGACCGAGTAGAGCAGCAGTTCAGCGCCACTCTTGACCGTCGACTCGATCGCTTTCAGGCTCGCGTCGACCGGGCCGTTGCCGTCGCTCTCGGTATGGAATTCGACGTCGCCCATTGCGAACGCCACCCGCGCATGCGGCTGCTTGCCCATCTCGGAGCGTTGCGCCAGACCCAGCAGCCTGAAGTGTTCATGCTCGTGTGTGACGCTCTCATCGCTGACCAGGGCAATGATGTCCTCGTCGAAGATTTCACTCTTACGGTCGGCCAGTTCCTTGAACTTGGCAAACGCCGCATTGACGTCGGCCTCGGCCTCGAACTCGAGACCCAGTTCATGGAGTCTTTGCTTGAAGGCGTTGCGGCCTGACAGTTTGCCCAGCACGATCTTGTTGGCGCTCCAGCCCACGTCTTCTGCACGCATGATTTCGTAGGTGTCGCGCGCCTTGAGCACACCGTCCTGATGGATGCCCGAGGCATGGGCAAATGCGTTGGCACCGACCACGGCCTTGTTTGGCTGCACGACAAATCCTGTCGTCTGGCTGACCAGGCGCGACGCGGCCAGGATCTGCGTCGTGTCGATGCCGACTTCGAGACCGAAGTAGTCGCGCCGGGTCTTCACCGCCATCACGACCTCTTCGAGCGAGCAGTTGCCAGCCCGCTCGCCCAGCCCATTGATCGTGCACTCGACCTGCCGCGCGCCCCCGAGCGTCACTCCAGCCAGCGAATTGGCCACTGCCATGCCGAGGTCGTTGTGGCAATGCACCGACCAGATGACCTTGTCTGAGTTCGGGACGCGTTCGCGCAGCATGCGAATAAACTCACCGTACAGTTCGGGGACCGCGTAGCCCACGGTGTCGGGAATGTTGATGGTTCCCGCTCCTTCGGCGATCACGGCCTCGATGACCCGGCAGAGGAAGTCGGGATCAGAGCGGTAGCCGTCCTCGGGCGAGAACTCGACGTCACCTGACAGGTTGCGGGCGAAGCGCACCGCCAGCTTGGCCTGCTCGAACACCTGATCCGGCGTCATGCGCAGCTTCTTCTCCATGTGCAGGGCGCTCGTGGCGATGAAGGTGTGGATGCGCGACCGCGCTGCGCCGGCCAGCGCCTCTGCGGCGCGTGCTATGTCGCGGTCGTTGGCGCGCGCCAGCGAGCACACCGTCGAGTCCTTGATTGCAGCCGCAATCGCCTTCACGGCCTCGAAGTCACCATTGCTCGAGGCAGCAAACCCCGCCTCGATCACGTCCACGCGCAGGCGCTCGAGTTGCCGCGCGATGCGCAGCTTCTCGTCCTTGGTCATCGAGGCTCCCGGCGACTGCTCGCCGTCGCGCAAAGTGGTGTCGAAGATGATCAGCTTGTCTGTGCTCATGGCTTGGGACTTTCAGGACGCAGAAAACAAAACAGCCCGGCGGCTGGGGAGCTCGCGGGCTGTCGACGGGAAAGAATTCGGTGGTCGCAATCGATCAACGCGCGGGCAGCACTCCTAGCAGTAGTCGCAGCGTGGCGGAGCGGATCGTCATGGCCCTGAATGTAGCACGCGCGCAGGCCCGCGCCAATCTCGGCCGCGCCGTGGGTGGCACTCCCGCAGCCACGCACTGCAGATTAGCGGTGCAGCCCGGCCTCGTCCGGTTCGTCTGTCGACGTTGCAATCACGCTGACGGGCGCGCCCTTGGCCTTCTTGTAGCCGTACACCACGTAGCCCGACATGCCGTAGACACAAAACACGGCAAACAACACGATCGGCGGATGGATGTTGACGACTGCGATGCCCAGCGCGATGGCCACAATCACGATGAAAGGCACGCTGCGTTTGAAGCTGACGTCCTTGAAACTGTAGAACGGCACGTTTGTGACCATCGTCAGCCCCGCGTACAGCGACAACCCGAACGCCGACCAGGACAGCCATTCGATGCGGTTCACGAGCGTGTACCCGGCGTCGTCCATGACCCAGATGAAACCGATCAGCAGGGCTGCGGCGGCCGGGCTGGGCAGGCCCTGAAAAAAACGTTTGTCGACGATGCCGATATTCGTGTTGAAGCGCGCCAATCTCAGCATGGCGCAGGCGCAATAGACAAACGCCGCGATCCATCCCGCCTTGCCCAAGCCCTTGAGCGCCCACTCGTAGACGATCAAAGCGGGCGCCGCGCCAAAGCACACCATGTCCGACAGGCTGTCCATCTGCTCGCCGAACGCGCTCTGCGTATTCGTCATGCGCGCCACGCGGCCGTCCAGAGCGTCGAGCAGCGCCGCAGTGAAGATGCCGTAGGCGGCCATCTCGAAGCGGCTGTTCATCGCCATCACGACCGCGTAGAAACCGCCGAACAGCGCGCCCAACGTGAACAGATTGGGCAGGATGTAGATGCCCTTGCGGCGCAGCCGCGGTGGTGCATCCACAGGCTGCATCGAGTCGGAGACGGAGTCCCGTTGGTCGTCGTTCATGGCGCGAGGATAGCGCCTCAGTTACGACTCTTGTCGACCAGTTTGTTGGCCTTGATCCAAGGCATCATCGCGCGCAGCTTCTCACCCACGACCTCGATCTGATGGTCGGCCGTCAGGCGGCGGCGCGACAGCAGCGTCGGCGCGCCGGCGCGGTTTTCGAGGATGAAGCTCTTGGCGTACTCGCCGGTCTGGATGTCCTTGAGCACCTGGCGCATGACCTGCTTGGACTCTTCATTGACGATCTTCGGCCCGGTCACGTACTCGCCGTACTCAGCGTTGTTCGAGATCGAGTAGTTCATGTTGGCGATGCCGCCTTCGTAGATCAGGTCAACGATCAGCTTGAGTTCGTGGAGGCACTCGAAGTAGGCCATCTCGGGGGCGTAACCGGCCTCCACAAGGGTCTCGAATCCCGCCTTGATCAATTCAACGGTGCCGCCGCACAACACGACCTGTTCGCCGAAAAGGTCGGTTTCGGTCTCTTCGCGGAAATTGGTCTCGATGATGCCGGCCTTGCCGCCGCCGTTGGCCGCTGCATACGACAGCGCCAGATCGCGCGCCCTGCCGCTGGTGTCGGCATGCACGGCGATCAGGTGCGGCACACCGCCGCCCTGCGTGTACGTATTTCGCACGGTATGACCAGGCGCCTTCGGCGCCACCATCCACACGTCCAGGTCGGCCCGCGGCATGACCTGGCCATAGTGCACATTGAAGCCATGCGCGAAGGCCAGCGACGCTCCCTGCTTGATGTGGGGCGCGATGTCATTGGCGTAGACGGACGCGATCTGCTCATCGGGCAACAAGACCATCACCACGTCGGCGCTCTTCACGGCCTCGGCCACTTCGACCACCTTCAAGCCGGCCTTCTCTACCTTGGCCCATGAGGCACCGCCTTTGCGCAGACCGACAACGACCTTGACGCCGCTGTCGTTGAGGTTCTGCGCATGCGCATGGCCCTGCGAGCCATAGCCGATGATGGCCACCTGCTTGCCCTTGATAAGGCTGAGGTCCGCGTCTTTGTCGTAATAAACCTTCATTTGCTTTCTCCGTAAAAGACCTTGAATAGCCCCGCCGGGGCCTGCTTCACACTCTCAATATCCTCTCGCCGCGACCAATGCCGCTGGCGCCGGTGCGCACGGTTTCCAGGATGGCGGCGCGATCGATCGCCACCAGGAAGGCGTCGAGCTTGGCGCCGTCGCCGGTCAGCTCGATGGTGTAGCTCTTGTCGGTGACGTCGATGATGCGGCCGCGAAAGATGTCGGCCATGCGAGTCATTTCGTCGCGCTCCTTGCCGACGGCGCGCACCTTGACCAGCATCAGTTCGCGCTCGGTGAAGCTGCCCTCGGTCAGATCGACCACCTTGACGACCTCGATCAGCCGGTTCAGGTGCTTCGTGATCTGCTCGATGACGTCATCGCTGCCCGTCGTGACGATGGTCATGCGCGAGAGTGACGCATCCTCGGTCGGCGCCACAGTCAGGCTCTCGATGTTGTAGCCGCGGGCGGAGAACAGGGCCACCACCCGCGACAAAGCGCCCGGCTCGTTCTCGAGCAACAGCGCAATGATGTGTTTCATGTTCGTCGTCCTTGCGCGCTCTTCACGGCTGCCGACGGTGATCGGCAACGCTTGGCCACGCGGTTCGATTGAAGAGAGTTGTTTGCCGAATTCGCGGGGCATCGCGGCACAAATCCCCTGCAGCGCGGTAACGCTGCCCGGAATCTGCACCTGGGTGCCCTACAGGTCTTCCGACCCCAATAGCATCTCCGAGATGCCCTGCCCGGCCTTGACCATCGGCCAGACGTTCTCCGTCGGGTCGGTCCGGATGTCGAGGAACACCGTCCGGTCCTTCAGGCGGATCGCCTCGCGCAGCGCGGCCTCGACGTCGGCCGGCTTCTCGACCAGGATGCCAACGTGCCCATAGGCCTCGGCGAGCTTGACGAAGTCCGGCAGCGCGTCCATGTAGCTGTGCGAGTAGCGGCCGCCGTAGTCGAGCTGCTGCCATTGCCGCACCATGCCAAGGTAGCGGTTGTTGAGCGACACGATCTTGACCGGCGTCTTGTACTGCTGGCAGGTCGACAGCTCTTGAATGCACATCTGGATCGAACCCTCGCCGGTGATGCAGAACACGTCCGACTCGGGTCTGGCCAGCTTGATCCCCATCGCATAGGGCAGGCCCACACCCATCGTGCCCAAGCCGCCGGAATTGATCCAGCGCCGTGGCTGCTCGAAGCGGTAGTACTGCGCAGCCCACATCTGGTGTTGGCCGACATCGCTGGTGATGTACGTGTCGCGGTCCTTGGTCAACTGCCACAACTTGTCGACCACCATTTGCGGCTTGATCACGTCGCTGCTGGGCTTGTAGGCCAGACAGTCACGCTTGCGCCACTCGTTGACTTGTGCCCACCAGGCATTGAGCAACGCTCGGTCGGGCAGCGTCTGGCCTTGCTTGATCTGCGCGATCAGCTCCTGCAGCACGTCCCTCACGTCAC
>JANOPR010000432.1:0-1550 GCA_031421955.1 Burkholderiales bacterium | reverse complement strand
CTTCAAGGGCACGATTGCCGTCGAGGGCAGCACCCTGATCGTCAACGGCAAGCGCATCCGCCTGAGCGCGGTCAAGGACCCGGCCGAGCTGAAGTGGGGCGAGGTGGGCGCCGACGTGATCGTCGAGGCGACCGGCCTGTTCCTGACCAAGGAAACCTGCCAGAAGCACATCGACGCCGGCGCGAAGAAAGTGATCCAGTCGGCGCCGAGCAAGGACGACACGCCGATGTTCGTCTACGGCGTCAACCACGCGAGCTATGCCGGCCAGGCGATCATCTCCAACGCCTCGTGCACCACCAACTGCCTGGCCCCGGTGGCCAAGGTCCTGAACGACAGCTTCGGCATCAAGCGCGGCCTGATGACGACGGTGCACGCCGCCACGGCGACGCAAAAGACCGTCGACAGCCCGAGCAACAAGGACTGGCGCGGCGGGCGCGGCATCCTCGAGAACATCATCCCGAGCAGCACCGGCGCGGCCAAGGCCGTGGGCGTGGTGATTCCCGCGCTGAACAAGAAGCTCACCGGCATGGCCTTTCGGGTGCCGACCTCGGACGTGTCGGTCGTGGACCTGACCGTCGAGCTCGAACGCGAGGCCAGCTACGACGACATCGTCAAGGCCATGAAGGCGGCGGCTGCGGGCCCGATGAAGGGCGTGTTGATGGTCACCGAGGACAAGGTCGTGGCCAGCGACTTCCGCGGCGAGCCTTGCACCAGCATCTTCGACGCCGACGCCGGCATCGCGCTGGACAAGACCTTCGTCAAGGTCGTGGCCTGGTACGACAACGAATGGGGCTACTCGAACAAGGTGCTGGAGATGGTGCGTGTGGTAGGGGCCTGAGATTCTCGCGGCCAAGCCGATACCACGTTGACGAGGGCCGCGACAGCGGCCCTTTTTCACGCCCGCGACAGAAGTGCATGGCGCCCTCACACTCGGCAACACCGCGCCGCATGGCGCATGCATAGACTGCCGCAATGACGCACTCCCGCCCGATCCTGCTCGCCCTGCTGATCGGTTTGACTGGCGCCGCCGCACTGGCCGAGCGCGTGCCGCCGCGGGTGATGCCGCTGGCCGACGACGCCAGCGCTCGCGTGATCGTCAAGTTCAGGCCGGCTGCAGCGCTGCTGCGCGCACACGCGCTCAGCGCGACCAGTGGCGCTGCCGCAGTCACAACGGCACTTGAAGCGCGCACGGCCGTTCTGGGCGCGCGCCTGGGATTGCGCCTGCGCGCCGGGCCGGCGCTGGCCGATCGCGTGCAGGTGGTGCAAGCCGAGGGCGTCGGCGCGCGCGCGCTGGCGGCGCAATTGACGCGCGACCCCGATGTCGAGTACGCCGAAGTGGACCGCCGCGCGCGCCGCCTGCTGGTGCCCAACGACCCGCGCTTTGCCAGCGTCGCCGGCAACGGCCCGGCGGCGGGCCAGTGGTACCTGAAGGCGCCGGCCGGCGAGGTCGTGTCGTCGATCGACACCGTCTCGGCCTGGGACACCACGATCGGCAGCGCCAGCGTTGTCGTCGCAGTGCTCGACACGGGCGTGCGCTTCGATCACCCCGA
>JANOPR010000431.1:0-8410 GCA_031421955.1 Burkholderiales bacterium | reverse complement strand
GCCGGGCTTCGGTGACCGCCGCAAGGCCATGCTCGAAGACATCGCCATCCTCACGGGCGGCAAGGTCATCGCCGAAGAAGTCGGCCTGACGCTGGAGAAGGTCACGCTGGCCGATCTGGGCCAGGCCAAGCGCGTCGAAGTCGGCAAGGAAAACACCACCATCATCGACGGCATGGGTGCTGCTGCCGACATCGAGGCGCGCGTCAAGCAAGTGCGCGTGCAGATCGAGGAAGCCACCAGCGACTACGACCGCGAGAAGCTGCAAGAGCGCGTGGCCAAGCTGGCCGGCGGTGTGGCGCTGATCAAGGTCGGCGCCGCCACCGAAGTCGAGATGAAGGAAAAGAAGGCCCGCGTCGAAGACGCGCTGCACGCCACACGCGCGGCAGTGGAAGAAGGCATCGTTGCGGGCGGTGGTGTGGCGCTGCTGCGCGCACGCCAGAGCGCGGGCACGATCAAGGGCGACAACTCTGACCAGGAAGCCGGCATCAAGATCGTGCTGCGCGCGGTCGAAGAGCCGATTCGGATCATCGTTGCCAACGCCGGTGGCGAGCCGAGCGTGGTCGTCAATGCCGTGCTCAACGGCAAGGGCAACTACGGCTTCAATGCCGCCAACGACACCTACGGCGACATGATCGAGATGGGCATCCTGGATCCGACCAAGGTGACCCGCATGGCGTTGCAGAACGCCGCATCCGTGGCCTCGTTGATGCTGACCACCGAGGCCATGATTGCCGAGGCGCCGAAGGAAGAGGCCGGCGCAGGCGGCATGGGTGGTGGCATGGGCGGCATGGGCGGCATGGGTGGCATGGGCGGTATGGACATGTAATCCACGCTCACGCGTGTTTGTACAAAGGCCCGCGGCGCAAGCCGCGGGCTTTTTTCATTGCCCCGCGCGCGACAATGCGCGCCATGTTGCGCACTGCAGTCCTGTTCCTGACGCTGGCTGCGCCGATGGCCACTGCGACCGCGCAGGCCCCGACCGAGGCGCCGCGCGCGCGCATCGGCCTAGTACTCTCGGGCGGCGGCGCGCGCGGCCTGTCGCATGTCGGCGTGCTGAAGGTGCTCGAGGCCGAACGCATCCCGATCGACGCCATCGCGGGCACGTCGATGGGCGCCATCGTGGGTGGCCTTTACGCCAGTGGGATGAGCGCCACTGAACTCGAGCACGAGCTGCGGAAGGTCGAATGGGCGAACGTCTTCGCGGCACGCGTCGATCGCCAGCACTTGTCGCAGCGGCGCAAGGAAGAGGACTTTGAGATCTCGCCCCTGATCGAACTCGGCATCCGCGACGGTGAGTTGCGCGTGCCCGCGGGCGCCGTATCCAGCCGCGGCCTGGAAAACCTGCTGCGACGCTTTACGTTGCCGGTACGCGACGTGCAGGACTTCAATCGCCTGCCGATTCCGTTTCGCGCCGTCGCGACTGATCTCGAGACCGGCGCGGCCGTGGTGCTCTCCCATGGTGACTTGGCGTTGGCGCTGCGCGCTTCGATGAGCGTGCCCGGCGTGTTCCCGCCGACCGAAGTCGACGACCGCCTGCTCGGCGACGGCGGTCTGGTCAACAACGTGCCGGTCGACGTGGCACGCGCGATGGGCGTGGATGTCGTGATCGCTGTGAACATTGGCACGCCCCTGGCGGGCCGAGAGACCTTGAGCTCGTTGGTGGGCATCACCGCGCAAATGATCAACATCCTCACCGAGCAGAACGTGCAGCGCAGCCTGGCCACGCTCGGCACGTCCGACGTGCTGGTCTCACCACAATTGGGCGCGCTCACCGCGGGCGACTTCGCCAAAGTCGCCGAAGCCATTGCCCTCGGTGAAAGCGGCGCCCGGGCCGCGCTGGCGCGCCTGCGCCCCCTTGCCGTGTCGCCTGTGGCCTATGCGCAATGGCGTGCAGAGCACCCCAAGCTTCGCCGGCCCGAGGCCACCATCGGCTTCGTTGCTTTCGAAGGCAGCACGCAGACCCACCCGTCGCGATTCGCAGCCGGCCTCGAGTCCCGGCCCGGCCAGCCCTTCAGTGTCGACCGCGCCGCGGCCGACGCGCGCACGCTGGCCGCGAGCGGCGACTACCTGCGTGCGGACTACCGCCTCGTGTCATCGATCAGTGGCGTCGACGGGTTGGTCTTCGATCTTGAGGACAAGCCCTGGGGTCCCAACTACCTGCGCGTCGGGCTTGACCTGGCGACGGATTTCAATGGCCGCGGCAGCTTCAACCTGAAGCTCAGCCACAACCGCCACTGGCTCACGCCCAGCGGCACCGAGTGGCGCAACCGCGTCCAGATAGGGGCCGTGCCGTCGTTCTTCACCGAGCTGTACCACCCTCTGAACTGGACGGCGGGGTTGGCGAATGACTGGTTCGTGGCGACTTATGCGAGCTCAGAGCGGCGGGACGGGACGCTCTACGGCCAAGACGGCAGCGAGCTGGCCCGGTTCAAGCGCACCACCGCGCGCGCTGGCATTGATCTTGGCCAGCCCTGGGGTCGGTTCGGCGAGATCCGCCTCGGCCTGGGGACGCAACGCGTGCGCGCAACGCCAACACTCGTCTCTGCATCACTGAGCAGTACCCTGCAACAGGTGCAGGCGACCGAAACGGGCCTGCGCCTGGCCGTCGTGGTCGATCAACTCGACTACGCCAACTTCCCGCAACAGGGCTACCGCCTGGTGGGCGAGGCCGCAATCGGCGACGGCAGCAATGCCGGCCGCTTTCAACGCGTGGAAGCATCAGCACTCGGCGCGATCACGTATGGCCGTCACACCTTCAACTTGTTTGCTTCCGCGCGGGGCGCCAGTCAGCAGCAGGGCGCCACACTCGGCCGCTACGCGCTGGGCGGCTTTCATCAGTTGTCTGGCTTCCGGGACGGTCAGCTGCTTGGCAACTATGTCCTGTTGTCGCGCTTGACCTGGTATGTGCGCCTCACAGGCACGCCCACGTTGGCGCGCGGCTACTTCTTCGGGGCCAGCGCCGAAGCGGGCAATGCCTACCTGACGCGGGATGCGCTGCGCGCGAACTCGCTGCGCGCCGGCACGAGCCTGTTCATCGGCGCCGACACCGCGTTGGGGCCGCTTTACCTGGCACTGACACATGCGCCGCGCGGTCAAACCGGGGTCGTGCTGTTCCTTGGGCGTCCTTGAGTGACAGGATTCGGCGCATCAGGCGTGACATCTGCACGCCCTGACTGCGCACGCGACTTGCGTACCTTCGGGCGCGGGGCATCGCGCCCGAAACCCAGTCCCCCAGACTGCAACCAAACGCTTCCACGCCCCGCATGGAGACCTCTAAATGAATGCACAGATTCAAGCTCGATCCGACGGCGGCGTGTCCTGCAGCGACGGCTGGGCAGTGCGCTTCGTTGCGCCGGACCTGCTGGAGTACAGCCAGGGCCAAGCCGCCTGCCTGGTCAACGTCGGCAGCGACGCCAGCGCACGCGAACGGCGCATCTACGCCAGTGAGTCGTCGTCAGAGCTGTTCCCGCAGCTGCGTGAGCACCTGCAGTCCGCCCTCAGCCACTTCAAGGGCCAGTACGTGGTGGTGTGAGCAGCCGCTCGATCGTCGCAGCGATCAGCGTCGGCTGCTCGTGCACGATCCAGTGACTCGCACCGGCAACCCGCCGCACGTCCAGCGGGTTGACGAACTCGCCCAGCCCCTCGAGCAGCGACGGCGGCAACGCCACATCGGCGTCGCCCCAGAGGACGGTTGTTGGCACGTTCACAGTGACCGCTTCGCGTGGCAGTTCGAGCGTGTGAATCGCAGCGTCGGGCGAAATTGCAGGCTTCAAGGGCGACGCACGGTAGTAGTTCAGCGGCCCCTCCAATCCGTATCGCCATAGATTGCGGTACTGCTCGCGCAGGCCGTCGTCGAACCACGCCGCACCGCCCATCTGCATGAAGAAGGGCCACAAACGCTTGAAGTCGTCCGCAGCCAGCAACTCGGCCGCGTCGGGTCGGCACAGGAAATTCATGTAGGCGCTGGCCGCCTGCTGCACCGGGTTGTCACGCAGTTCGCGCAGGAACGTCGCCGGGTGCGGCGAATTGATGACCAGCAGCTGCCTGATCAGCTGTGGCCGCTGCGCGGCCAGCGTCCAGGCCACCGCGCCACCCCAGTCATGCGCCACCAGAAGATCGATCGGCGCGCCCATCGACTCGATCAACGCTGCCACATCGATCACGAGGTGCCTGGCCCGGTAGGCCTCGACCGCGGCCGGCGCACTCGAGCGCTCATAGCCGCGCAGGTTCGGTGCCACGCAATGTGCGCGACCCGACAGGCGTTGCATCACCTCGTCCCAGATGAACGCGCCTTCAGGGAATCCGTGCAGCAACAGCACGCGCCGCGCCAGTGCAGGCGGGCCCTCGGCTCGGCAGGACAGCGTGATGCCATGCGGCAACGCCCGGTCAAAGCAATCGATGCTCAACGGTGGACCCAGCCGCGCAACGTGGTTGCCGCGTCGTCGACGCCGGTCTTCTTCAACGCCGAGAACAGCGAAATCCCGATGTCGGCGTCATCGGTGGACAGGTCGGCCAGGGCCTCGTTGGCCGTGCGCAGTGCCGCGTCGGCCTCCTTGCGAGACAACTTGTCGGCCTTGGTCAGCAGGACCAGCAGCTTGACCTCCCCGGTACCGACCCGCGGCGCAACCCACGCCAGCAACTGGCGGTCAAGGTCGGTCAGGCCCAGTCGCGGGTCGACCATCAGCACGACGCCCGACAGACTGCGGCGCACGACCAGATAGTCGGCCATCACCTGCTGCCAGCGCAGCTTGGCGGCGCGCTCGACCGCCGCGTAGCCGTAACCCGGCAGGTCGGCGAAGTAGGCGTCCGGTGCGTCCTTGGGCCCGAGCGCGAACAGGTTGATGTGCTGCGTGCGCCCCGGCGTTTTCGAGGCAAAGGCCAGGCGCTTTTGCTGGGCCAGCGTGTTGATCGCGGTCGATTTGCCCGCGTTGCTGCGCCCAACGAAGGCAATCTCGGGCAGCTCATGCACGGGCAGTTGGTCCAGCTGGCTGGCCGTGGTCAGGAAGCGCGCGGTGTGCGTCCAGGCCAGGGCAGTCTTCGCCTCGGGGGAGGTATTCATTGGGGGCATCTTGCTCCGTCAGCGCGGCCTCACCCAGGCGCCACGAAGTGGCCCCTTGCGGGTTCTCGCGGCCCTGCGCGTGCAGCATTGTAAAATTCGCCGGTTTTGCGCCCGCCGCAACCTCTACACACTCAGGTCCGCACACCCATGATGAAGGCTCTTGCCACCCTGACCCTGGCCGCCCTGCTCGCTGCGCCGGTGCTGGCCGCCACGCCCGCTGCAGCGCCGACCAAGCCTGACCTGGCCAAGGGCCAGGCCATCTCTACTCAGGTCTGCGCAGCCTGCCATGCGGCCGACGGCTCGCGCGGCAGCCCTGCCAACCCGATTCTGGCCGGGCAGCACCCCGAGTACCTTGCCAAGCAATTGCACGAGTTCAAGTCCGGCAAGCGCAACAACGCGGTGATGAAGGGCTTCGCCAGCGCGTTGTCCGACGACGACATCAAGAACGTCTCGGCCTTCTATGCCAGCAAGAACGCCAAACCGGGGTTCGCAAAGAACAAGGATGGCGTGAAGATGGGCGAGAAGATCTACCGTGGCGGCGTTGCCGACAAGGCCGTCGCCGCCTGCGCGGGCTGCCACAGCCCGAATGGCGCGGGCATCCCGGCACAGTACCCGCGCATCGGCGGCCAGCATGCCGATTACACCGAGGCGCAGCTGGTCGCCTTCCGCAGCGGGGCACGCGCCAACAGCGAGCCGATGAAAGCCATCGCCGCCAAGATGAGCGACGCCGAAATCAAGGCCGTCTCCGACTACCTCGCCGGCCTTCGCTGAGGCAACCGGCGCGCGCGCGAAGGCCGGCCACGCGCCGGCCTTTCTCCTGGCATCGGCTTGAACAGGTGCCCGCATGTGCGGCACTTGTGGGCAGCGCCACGTGCCGGCGCATGACTGTCGGGCAAGGCCACCACGCGTGCCGCTGCCTGCAGTCGCTCCTTCTCGTGCTCAACCGAGCCAGCGACTCAGCGCGCCCAGCGGATGGTGTGCCACGGCCACCGAGACCATGAACAGATAGCAGGCCAGCGCGGCCGCAAGGGCCAGCGCCCGGGCACGCGCGGTGTGCGCGCGTTTGAGCGCCAGGCTGCCGAGCACGATGTAGAGCACCAGCAGCACCAGCTTGGCGCCAAGCCACGGGTCGCGCACCGGCTGCAACCCCAGCAGCGCCCAGAGCACCACGCCTGCGGCCAACAGGGCCGAGTCGATGGCCACGCTGCCCAGCCGCAATGCCCCGTGCAGCGGCCAGGTGTGCCCGGCCAGCACCGCAGCGCCTCGCAGCGCGAACAGCAGGCCGCTCGTCACCACCAAGGCGATGTGCGTCGTCTTGATGTGGGGATAGAACTCCACCAGCGTCATCGCGCGATCATGCGCCGCCGAGGTGGGGCAGCAACTCTCACCTGGCCTGGGCAGTTGCCACGTTGAACTGGGCTAGAAATCTGCCACCAGCGAGACCTTGAAGTGCCGTCCCGGCTGGGTGTAGGCATCGGCCAGATCGGGCACCGTGCGCAAGCCTTGCACGTCCGACCAATGCCAGTATTTCTGGTTGCTCAGATTGATCGCCGCGAGATTCAGGCGCAGGCCTTTTTGAATCCGCCACTGGCCACTGAGGTCCAGCGTGGTGGCTGCGGGAATCGTGAACTGCGTGCCCACGTTGGGTGCGTTGCCCACACTGAGGTTGCCCAGGTCCGAGGCCCGCTTGGCGCTTTGCCGGAACACGTCGAGCTGCGCGTGCCAGTTGCCGCTCGCGTAGCGCAGACCCAGGTGCAGGCTGGCAGGATCGATGTGATTGAGCTTGAGTCTGGTCGTGTCGTCGGTGCCGCGTGTCCGACCGTAGCTGAAGGGCGAGCTCCATTGGCCGCCTATCGCGCTACCCCACGCCATCTGGCCCTTGAGCTCGAAGCCGCTGATCGTGGCGCGTTCGATGTTGACGGTCTGGAACAAGGTCGGGTTGCTGGTGGTCGCGGTACCGCCGTTGGCTGTCCCCAGGTTCTTCTTCTCGACGATCAACTGCTTGTACCGTGATTGAAACGCGGCCAGGTCCAGCGACAAGCCGCCCTGCCGGGTGCGCACGCCGACTTCGAAGTTGCGGCTCTCCTCGGGCTTCAGATCCGGGTTGGGAAGCAGTCTGGCGGTGGAGACTTCCAGCGCGCTGTTGATCTGCTGCCCTTCCGGTGCGCGAAACCCGCTGGCGGCGTTGGCGAACAGCGTCCAGGTCGAGTTGGCACGCCACAACACGCCGAGCTTGGGCGAGGTGGCCGAGCCCGACAGTGACGTGCCCGGCGTGGCCGACACCGTGGGGTAGTAGCCGTCCTGGCTCAGCACCTTGAGCGAGAAGCGATCCAGGCGCACGCCCGGCGTGAAGCTCCAACGGCCGTCGGTGATTTCGCTCTGCACATAGAGCGCCTGAGCGCTGTCGCGCGTGTCGGGAAAGTACTTCTTTGGCACAAATGCGGGCAGCGGCGCAGGGTCGGAACCGTCGGCAAAGTTGCTGATGTCGGTGCGAACCAGGTCCACGCCGTAGGTGAGCGTCTGCGACCATCCTGCCGACATCGGCAGGTGCTTGTCGGCCTGCAGCGTGGCCTGCAAGGCGCGTTCGTCGTAGCTGACATCGCGCAGGCGCACCCCGCCGTCATTGCGCAGCGTCCTGCCCGCATCGCGAGCCGCACTGTCCTGCCAGGTCAGCGTGGCCTGCAGGTTGTCGGCCCACATCGCTTGAACGGCAAAGCGCGCATCCCAGGTGAGGCGACTGCGTTCCGTCGTCTTGGCCGAATCCTCGTCCACCACCAACGCCGCCTGCTGCGCCGGCGTGCCGGTGAAGGGCGGCCTGGCGCGGCTGGAAAACAACTCCACATCGTTGTCCTTGCGGACATGCTCGAAGGTCAGCACATGGTGCTGACCCGCACCGGGGCGCCAGACCAGCTTGCCCAGCAGCGACGTACCGCTGCTTCGCTGCGGGTTGGGCGTGGTGCGGTCGACGTTGGCTGCATCGTTGCTGCCCATGTTGTCCAAGGCATTGGCTTGATTGCGCGCGGCCGTGATCAGCCATTGGGCCCGCTCGCTGAGTCGCCCGGCCAGCGTGGCGCCCACGCCGGTGTCGTCATCGTCGCTGCCGTGGCTGAGCCATGCCTTGCCGCCCATCGCCTTGGCTGCGTCCCCGGCGCCGCCGAGAAAATCGATCGGCTCGTGGCTGATGAAGTTGACCAGGCCGGCCAGACCATCGGAGCCGTACAGCGCCGAAGTGGGCCCGCGCACGATCTCGATGCGCTTGAGCAGTCCCAGGGCCACCGTATCGCGGCCGAAGGCATTGCTGCCGACGATGTAGCTGCGCGGCAGTCGCACGCCGTCGGCCAGCATGATGAC
>JANOPR010000430.1:0-4985 GCA_031421955.1 Burkholderiales bacterium | reverse complement strand
CGCGCGCACGTACTGGCTGGGCTACAAGTACCGCGCCTACGAGAAGTACCCGCCAGCTGGCAACGGTCTGTGGCGCGAGCGCTTCAAATTCAAGAACGCCGGTCGGGCCGGCGAGCGCGGCGAAGGCTTCTACTTCGATGTGCCGATCGCGATCACCGACCCCATGGTCAGCGCCTGGCTGCGCGAGAAGCCGTCGGGTATGGCGCTGATGCCCGACGAGTTCATTGCCGGCGTCGAGGCCTTGGCGAGCGACCCGGGCAACGGCGCGAAGCGTTTTTCCTGAGGCCAGCCCGCGCAGGGCCGCCCCAAGCCTGTCCTGAGCGAGGTCGAAGGGCGGGCGACGCCCCTCGGGGGGCCGACGCCGCAGGCGTCTTGGGGGCTGTCTACCCTGCGGGCGTGCGCGCCGCGTTCATCACCATCGCCAGCAGCGCGTAGTAGCCGTTGATACCGATCAGGTCGACCACGCCGGGCTCGCCCAGGCGGGCGACGGCCGTGGCCCAGGTGGCGTCGCTGACGCTGCGCTGGCGGTGCAGTTCGATGCAGACGTCGTAGACCGCAGCTTCATCATCAGCGAGTGCAGCCGGGCGCTCGCCGCGCGCGATGGAGGCGATGATCTCCGGCGCGACGCCCTCACGTTCGGCGATCGGCGCGTGGATGGCCCATTCGACTGCCTGCTGCCACTCATGCGCGGTGACGAGGATCGCCAGTTCGGTCAGGCGTACGCCGATGGCGCTGCGGTAGCGCAGATGTTCGCCCAGGCGCTGTACATGGCCCATCAGCTCGGGGCTGCGCATCAGCGGGATGAAGGGCGCAAGTACAGCGCCGCGCGGGCCGGCAATCATGGCCTGGGCTTCGCGGCGTTGGGCTTCGGTCCACGCCTCGGGCGCGATCGGCGGCAAGCGGTCGGGGCCGGGATCTGGGGTCATGGTGTCGATGAGGACAAGCGAGGCGGCTGAGCGCAACTCCTGCGCCGGCGCAGGAGGCAAGCTCGACTGTAGGCCCTGTGAGCGCCCCGCGCGCGGGACCGCAAAGCCGACGAGTCCGTGTAGCATCGGTCGCCCGCTCACCAGGAGACAAGCCATGACGCTGTGCCCGATTGCGATTGCTGTGGGATGCAAGAAGTGCCCGGCCTTCTCGATCTGCCCACTCAAGGGCACGATCGGCGACTTCAAGAAGGAAGACGCGGCGCCGGCGGCCAAAGGCAAGACACAGGCGGCAGGGAATGCCAAGAAGCCCTGAACCACTTCTGACGTCGTTGACAACAAGAATGGCCTCGCGCCAAGGAGACATCGATGAAACCAGAACTGCTTTACCTGACGATGGTGACCGCTTTCACCGGCCTGCTGTGGGTGCCCTACATCCTGGACCGCATCGCGGTGCGTGGCATCGGCGACGCCGTGGGCTATCCGGACAACCCAAAGCCGCAGTCGCCGTGGGCGCAGCGGCTTATGAAGGCGCATGCGAATGCGGTGGAGAACCTGGTGGTCTTCGCCACCCTGGTGCTGGCCGCGCACGCGCTGGGTGTTTCCAACAGCATGATCGCCAGCGCCTGCATGGTCTATTTCTGGGCCCGCATCGTGCATGCCCTGGCCTACACCCTGGCCGTGCCCTGGGTCAGAACCCTGGCCTTCGCCGTGGGCTTCTTCGCGCAGGCGGCGATCGCCTGGCAGTTGCTGGCCCGCTGAGCTGAAATCGGGCGCACCACGTCAAGCCGCGACGCGCGCCTCGAGTCGCCGTCCGCTGGCCTTGTCGAACAGCAACGCGCTCGACGCGGGAAAACCGAGCGGCATGCTGGCGCCTTCGCGATGGCGCGGTTCCGCGCCGGCCTCCAGGAAGCGGATGGTGCCGTAGGCGCTGTCGGCGGTGTAGAGCACCTCGCGGCCCATCGGCTCGACCGCCGTGATGCGCGCGCTCGTGCGGCCGCTGTCGCCGGCCCCCTCCACCCGCATGATTTCGGGCCGCAGCCCGAGCACGACCGGGCCCTGCACGGGTTCGGTCAGCGTCAGGCGCGCCTGGTTGACGCTGAGCAGGGCGCCCGCGGCCTGGCCGTCGAAGGTATTGATCGGCGGCGAGCCCACGAAGCTGGCCACGAACAAGGTCGCCGGGCGCTCGTACAGGTCTTCGGATGTGCCTTCCTGCTCGACTCGCCCGCCATTCATCACCACCACGCGGTCGGCCATGGTGGTGGCCTCGATCTGGTCGTGGGTGACCAGAATGGTGGTCACGCCCAGCTCGCGCTGGATGCGGCGGATCTCGGTGCGCATGGTCAGGCGCAGGCCGGCGTCCAGGTTCGACAGCGGCTCGTCGAGCAGCAGCAGGTGCGGCCGCTTGACCAGCGCCCGGGCCAGGGCCACGCGCTGTTGCTGGCCGCCGGAGAGCTGGCTCGGCCGCCGATCCAGCAGGCCGTCGATGCGCACCAACGCGGCGATGTCCCGCGCGCGCTTCTCGGCCTCGGCCGGCTCGACCTTCTTGAAGCGCAGCGGGAACATCACGTTCTGCAGCACCGTCATGTTCGGGTACAGCGCGTAGGACTGGAACACGATGCCGACGTTGCGACCGCGCGCTTCGACGTCGTTGACGCGCGCACCGTCGAAAGTGATGTCGCCGCTGCTGGGCTGGTAGATGCCGGCCAGCATCATCAGCGTGGTCGATTTGCCGCAGCCCGAAGGCCCCAGCACGGCCAGGAAGGCGCCATCCTCGATGACCAGATCGAGGCCCGACACCGCGTTGGCGCCGCCCCAGTCCTTGCGCAGGTTCTTGAGTTCGATTCGCGCCATGACTTGTCCCCGGTTCAACCCTTGATGCCGCCGATGGTCATCTGCGTCAGGTACTTCTGGCAGAAGACGTAGAGCAGAAAACTCGGCAGCACGTAGAACACCGCCACCGCCGCGACGATGCCGTAGTCAACGCCCATCACATCGTCGGAGACCCAGAACAGGTACAGGCTCATGACCCAGTTCTTGTTCTCGATGAGCAGGGTGCGCACGAAGATGTATTCCTCCCAGGCGCGGATGAAGGCGAACACCGCCACCGCGATCAGGCCGAAGCGCACCTGCGGCAGCACCACCATGTAGAAGGCCTGGCGCCGGGTGGCGCCGTCGGTCATGGCGCTCATCTCGATGTCCCACGGCACGCCGTCGAAGAAGCCCTTCATCACGAAGACGTAGAACGGCAGCTCGATGGCGGCCAGCACCAGCATCACGCCGGCAATCGTGTCGAGCAGGCCGATCCAGTGCAGCATCAGGAAGATCGGGATGATCAGGGTCATCGCCGGGAAGGCGTGCAGGATCAGCATCCCCTGCAGGAACGCGCTGCGGCCGCGAAAGGCAAAACGCGAGATGTAGTAGCCGGCCAGCGAAGACACGGTGAGGATGATCAGCGTCTGCGCCACCGCCAGCAGCAGCGAATTAAAGAACGCATTCCAGACCGAAGGAAACTGCGCCCCCGAGGTGGCCTTGGAGCGCACCTCTTCGACGAAATCGGCGCGCCACAGGAAGCGGAAGTTGTCCAGGTGCAGCCGCCCGCCGATCAGCGCGGCCAGCAGGCTGCCCACGATCGCCAGCAGGATCAGGCCCGCGATCAGCCGCAACCGGGGCGCGGCCACCGTCATGTGGACGATGCTGTAGAGCAGCACGGCCGGCGCGATCACCGCACACGCCGTCCACAGCACATCGCTGCCGACACCGCCGGTGCGGGCGGTGAAGGCGATCACCACCATCCAGAAATACGGCAGCACGATCGGCACCGAAACGACGATGAGGAAGGCCAGCAACATCGATTGCCCGCCCACGCGACGGCGCCACGAGCGGCGCGCCAGCGCTAGCCAATCGGGGCGCGACGGCGCCCCGTCGTCGATGGCGAGCTTGTGAGCGGCCATCAGTGGACCTCGATTCGCGGCGGCTGCAGCAACTGCTTCATGTCCATCAGCCGCCACAGCGCGAGCGCCGCGACGACGCCGATCACGACCAGGATCAGCGACAGCGCGGCGCCATACGCGTAGTCGCCGCTCTCGAACGCACGCCGGTAGGCGTAGAGGGAGAACACCGTGGTGTCGTAGAACGGGCCGCCACCGGTGATCAGCAGGATGTACTCGAAGCTGACCAGCAAGGACAGCGACTGGTGGATCGTCATGTACGAGATCGGCCAGCGCAGCGCCGGCAGCGTGATGTGGCGCACGATGGCCAGCGCGCCCGCGCCATCGACCCGTGCCGCATGGAACAGGTGCTCGGGAATCGAGCGGATGGCCGAGGTGAAGATCAGCATGCCCAGCGATGCCCCTATGAAGCCGTTGGCCAGGATGATCAGCAGCAAAGGCTGGTTGTTGCGCAGATCGACGGCCGGCATGTTGAAGACGTTGATCACGATCTGGTTCAGCAGGCCGCGCTCGTTCGGGTCCACCACCCACAGCCACAGCAGCGCATAAACCACCGACGGGCTCATCCGCGGCAGCAGCCAGACAGCGCGGAAAAACGCACCCAGGCGCGGCGGCACTGCCGTGGTCATCAGCGCCAACAGCAGCGCGAAGGTGACGTTGAAGATGCCGAGTGTGGCCAGCACGAAGATGAAGGTGACACCCAGCGCGCCGAGCAGGCGCGTGTCGCGCGTGAACATGCGCTCAAAATTCTCGAACGTGAACTTGCTCACCGACAGCGTTCGGCCCATGTCGGTGAAGGCCAGGAACAGGTCGATGACGATCGGCGCGACGAAGAAGACGAACAGCAGCACCAGCGCCGGCCCGAGGAAGAGGGCGAAGTTGGCCCGCTCTCGGCGGGCCTGGGCGCGTGCGTGGTCCGGCATGTTGAACTCCTGGCTTCGCTCCGCAGGCCGGGCAGCGGTGTCGGCCGCTGCCCGATTCCTGCCCACGCTAGCGTTCTCAGTTGCGGATGATCACGTCCTTGCCGAGCTCGTTGGTGAGCTCGTCGATGACGAAGGCTGCTGCCGCGTCGGCCGAGAGACGGCCCGTCTCCACACCCTGGATACCCTTG
>JANOPR010000429.1:0-4467 GCA_031421955.1 Burkholderiales bacterium | reverse complement strand
CCGTTGCGGCGGGTGCGTTGGTATGAGCGATCTGACGACGACGGCAGACCTGGCTTCGCAGCGCCGTGGTCCCATGGGTGCGTTGGCACACCGTGGCGCTGACCAGGCATCGAGCCTGTTGAAGCAGTTGTTCCGCAGCTTCGACGGGAGCCTCGCGCTGCGCTTGTGGAACGGCACCACCTTGAGACTTGGCAAGGCCGACCCGCACGCATCCGCCCCGCCGTTCACCCTGGTCTGCCACCACCCGGGATTCGTTCGTTCGATGATCCTCGGCCGCGACCCCCTGCGTCTCGTCGAAGCCTATTTCCGAGGCGACATCGATGTCGAGGGCGACTTCTTCGCGGCGCTCAACCTGAAGGATCATCTGCACTCGATCCGCCTGTCGTTCCGCGACCGGCTGGGCGCGCTGATCACAGCCCTTCGACTTCAAGCGCCTACCAATGCGCGGCCCGGTTCGCAGAGCCATCGATCAAGCTTGCACGGTGGTGCGGTCAAGGCCCACTCGAAAACGGAGAACCGGGCCGCGATCTCGTTCCACTACGACGTCTCCAACGAGTTCTACCGCCTCTGGCTCGACGAGGAGCGCGTTTACTCCTGCGCCTATTTCAAGAGTGCCGACGAGTCGCTGGACCAGGCCCAGCGCAACAAGCTCGAGCACATCTGCCGCAAGCTGCGGCTGCAGCCCGGGGAGCGTTTGCTCGACATCGGTTGCGGCTGGGGCGCATTGGTATGCTGGGCGGCCCGGCACCACGGCGTGCGGGCGCACGGCATCACGCTGAGCCGGCAGCAGCTCGAGTATGCGCAGCAGCGCATCCGAACTGAAGGTTTGCAGGGCCTGGTGACGGCGGAGTTGCGCGACTACCAGGACCTCGAAGGCGAATTCAACCGCTACGTCTTCCCCGACGGCGAACTCGACTGCGTCAGCAACATCCAGCTCGGCATGGAGCGCGCCGGATTCGCGATCCACGACTTCGAGGGCCTGCGCCCGCACTACGCATTGACGCTGCGGCATTGGGTGCGGCGCCTGGAAGCCAACCGCGACGCGGCATTGCGCGAGGTCGACGATGCGACCAATCGCGTCTGGCGGCTGTACATGGCCGCCTGCGCGCTGGACTTCGAGGCCCGGAACCACGGGCATCTATCAGATCCTCGCATCCAAGCCCAACCGGGGCGAGTGGCCGGTTCCGCTGACGCGCGGCGACCTCTGTGCCGGCCGCGTTGGCGCTCAGAAAGAGTGAGCTGAATGTGCTTCTCGGCCACGGCCAGCTTTTCCGCAGGTGCGTTGCTGCTCGGTGTCGGAGCGTTGACGCTGCGAACAGCGCTGGCGGCGCATCAGCGGCGCGCACTGCCGTTCGCGGCGATCCCGCTGTTGTTCGCGCTTCAGCAACTGAGCGAAGGCGTGATCTGGCTGACTTTCAGCTACGAGGCACCGCTGCTGAACTCGGTAATGACCCACGTCTATTCCTTCTTCTCGCATGTGCTGTGGCCGGTCTACGTGCCTGTGGCCGTGCTGCTGATGGAGCCCATGGGCTGGCGCCGGCGAGCACTGTTCGCGTTCGTTGCGGCCGGCGCCGCAGTGGGCGCGTACCTGCTGTACATCCTGGTGGGGTTCCCGGTGGTCTCGCGGCCTACGGGTCAGCACATCGAGTACGTCTCACCGCACTTCTTCGCGGCAGCAACGATGACGCTGTACCTGCTGTCAACGGCCCTGAGTCCGCTGCTGTCCACGCACCGCATGGCGCAGGTCTTCGGTGTTCTGGCCCTGCTGTCGTTTGCCGCGGCCTACGGCTTCTATGCGACGTGGTTCATCTCGGTGTGGTGCTTCTTCGCCGCGCTGTTGAGCGTGGTGGTCTACCTTCACTTTGCACGGCGCGGTCGCGACAACGGCACGCCAATACGCGACGAGGCACGGTCTGCAACACAACGATCCAACTGAACTGAAACGTCATGGCATGGTTAACCGAGAACTGGTTTTGGATCCTGACCTTCATCGGCTTCATTGCGATGCACATGTTCGGTCACGGTGGCCACGGGGGTCATGGCGGTCACAGCGGTCGCGGCGGAGGTGACCGAAAGCGAAGTGCGGATGAAAGAGAAGACGACCAAGCGCAGAGCAATGCCGCGAAGACGAAAGCAGGCGGTCATCAGCACTGAAAGAGTGAACCCAATTGCCGCGTGGATGAATCAACCGCGAAGCCCCAAGGAGTTGGAGAAATGCTGAATATCAAAGTCGTGAGCTGGTCGCTGGGAATCTTTACCGCCATCAGCTTCGTGCTGTGCGTCATCTACGGCTTGATCGTGCCGCCGAGCTTGCACATGGCTCCATTTCTGGAGGTGGTGTTGCCGGCGTTCAAGTGGCTCACCTTCTGGGGCTTCTGGCTGGGGTTGATCGAGAGCTTTCTATACGGGGCTTATGTCGGACTCGTGTTCGTGCCGATCTACAACGCCCTCACCCGCCGCTGGGGTGCGCCGGGCTTGCCGACGTGACACAAGCCAGCCAAGCGAGCCGATCCGCAAAGGCGGCCGTACCCGCCGCGCTGCGGTCGGCGCAACTGGCGTGGCTGGCGGCGGCTGTCTTCATCGTCTCGGCCGGCTATGGGGCGCTGTTGCCGGTGCTGCCCGGTTGGTTGGCTGCGATGATGCCCGGCGTCGACGCCGCCGAAGTCGGGCGTCACGTCGGTTTTCTCAGCGGTGTGTATGCGGCCGGCGTGCTGCTGGGTGCGCCCCTGTGGGGCGTCGCTTCAGATCGCCTCGGGCGGGGCCGAATCCTGATCGTCGGGCTCATCGGCTATGTCGCCAGCGTGCTGCTCCTGCTGGTCCCGGCCCTGGCCGGTTTGTGGGCAATCTATGCACTGCGCGCTGCGACCGGCTTTTTCGTCGCCGCGGTCGTTCCTGTGGTCTCAGCGCTGGTCGCCCAACACACGCCAGAGCCCCAGCGCGCACGACGTTTTGCGTGGCTGGGCGCCATGTCGCTGCTCGGTTTCCTGCTCGGCCCGGCGCTGAGCGCGGTGGCCACTTGGGCCGGGCCTTGGGTCGCCGACGCAGAGGTCTCCGCTGCGTTCTCGGCGCGGGTCGTGCTGGTTCTATCAGCGATCCTCGGTGCGGTGACGATGCTCGGATTGGCAGGAAGCTTGCCCGCGTCGCCTGCCGCCGGCGCGGCAGTCCAAGTCAGGCCGAGGAGCTCCGCCCGAGGCCACCTTGCCGCGCTGTTGTGGCTCAGCGGAGTGGTGATGTTCGTGCTGGCGGGCTTCGAGTTGGGCATCGTGCTGCAGGGGCAGCAGCAATCCGGACAGTCTTCCCGTCAGGCGGCGATCATGCTCGCCGAGTGCAGCCTGGTCATGCTCGGCGTCAACGCACTGCTCTTCATCACGTCGCTGCTGGAGAAGATTTCGGCACGGATCCTGATTGGCGCAGGGCTGCTCCTCGCCATCGCCGGGTTGGCGGTGCTGGCTGCGGATCGCTCCGATGCCTGGATGTACCTGGGCGTCAGCCTGACGGCTGCCGGCACCGGCCTGGTGCTGCCGGTTATCGCCTACGTGGCTGCAGGCGCTTCACCCCACAAGCTGGGTGTCGTGATGGGCGGCCTGGCCGCAGCGGCCGGCCTCGGCCAGACGCTCGGCTCGGCCGCAGGCGGGTGGCTCTTCGGCGCCCTGGCACAGCGCAGCTACGGCTGGCTGACCCTTCCCCTGGTTGTGATGCTGGTGCTCATGCTGGCCCGGCCGGGCTGGTGGTCGGCGATGGCCGTGGCCTCCACCACACGCCGCGAAGCGCCTGGCCGAGCACGTCGACCGTGAGGTCTCCCGATAGGAGGCGTTCGATACACGCCCGTCACGCGGCCACTTCCGCTTTGGGAGCGGCGGGCACCGCGGACCCATGGGCGGACAGCGGGTCTGGCAGCGCTTGAAGCCGATATGCATCTTGGCCTTTGGCAGCTGAATCCCCGTGGCCTCGCTGCGCTCACTTGAGCAGGCGCGCATGGCGCTGCGTGCGCTGGCGCACAGTCTAACCGTGGCGCGGTGGCGATGATCGCCGGTGTGCAAGTCCTGCACCGAGGCGTGCGCCGGGCGCACGATGAACCCCCGCAAGGAGATATCGATGAAGTTCACGACACTCAATCCGCTCAAGGCCGTCGGCCTCGTCCCACTAATTGCACTTTGCCTCGTCTCAGCAGGGGCGCATGCGCAGAAGGCTCCCGCAATGGCCGCGTCCGCCAGCATGCCGATGGGACAAATGCAGCAGGGCGCAGACGGCTCGCGCGACATGAAGTCGGCGATGATGATGGGCATGGACGGAATGCAGAAGATGCCGATGTCGGGCGACATCGACAAGGACTTCGCGACGATGATGAAAGTGCACCATCAGCAAGCCGTCAACATGTCCGAGATGGAGCTTGCGAACGGCAAGTCGCCGGACATGAAAGCCATGGCCAAGAAGATCATCGCCACCGCGCCACGGTTAGACTGTGCG
>JANOPR010000428.1:0-5698 GCA_031421955.1 Burkholderiales bacterium | reverse complement strand
GCGGGTGCCGGCAGCGCCATGCCTTGCGAGCGCGCGATGGAGCGCGGCACCACGGCTTCGATCAAGGCGCGCCGCGTGAAGTTGGCAACACCGGCACCGATGACCGACAGCATGTGCCGCTCATCGTCGGCCCAGGGCCCGATATGGCGGGCCCGGAATTCGCTGGCGTTCTCGAGCGCGTCGAGCGGTTGGGTGGCGGACATCAGCATCGCGGTTCTTTCCAGTCGCTCAGAGAATTTTTTAGACGGTCTTCAGCAGCTTGTCGTAGCCGGGCGGGTCGAGCAGTTGGTCGAACTGCTCCATGCGCGTGACATGGACCTTGAAAAACCAGCCGTTGCCCATCGGGTCGCTGTTGGCCAGGGCCGGATCGGTGCGCAGGGCTTCATTCACTTCGACGACTTCGCCTTCCACCGGCATATAGAGATCGGCGGCGGCCTTGACCGACTCGACGACGCCGACCACATCGCCCTTCCTGTAGGTGGTGCCCACCGTGGGCAGCTCGACGAAGACCACATCGCCCAGCGCCTCCTGCGCGTGCAGCGTGATGCCGACGACCGCGGCTTCGTGGTCTTCGATGTTGATCCACTCATGGTCGGTCGTGAACATGGTCGTCATGGGCGTTCTCCTTTGTTGATGGAAAATGAATGCTCAAACGCCCGGCGCAGACTTCCCCAAGCGGACGCCGCGGATCCGGCTTTGCTGGTCCGCTGGCGGCGCCCCCTTGAGGGGGAGGCGCCGAAGGCGCATCGGGGGTGGGCCATTTCAGCGCACATACCCCGGCGGCACGAAGGGCAGGGCGGTGACGCGCATCGGCTGGCGCTTGCCGCGCACTTCGGCCCAGACCTCGTGATTGATGATGGCGTGGTTGGCCGCGAGGTAAGCCATCGCGATCGGTTGGTTGACGGTGGGCGCCAGCGTGCCGCTCGTCACGTGGCCGAGCTTGTGTCCTTGGCCATCGACGATGACGGCGCCTTCGCGCACGGGCACGCGTTCGAGCCCGAGCAGGCCCACGCGCTTGATCTGCACGCCGGTGGCGAGTTGGCCGGCGATCTTGTCGGCGCCGGGGTAGTGCCCTGCACGCGCGCCGCCGGGTCGGCGCACTTTCTGGATCGCCCAGCTCAAGCCGGCTTCGACCGGCGTCGTGTGTTCATTGATGTCGTGGCCATACAGGCACATCCCGGCTTCCAGGCGCAGCGTGTCGCGTGCGCCCAGGCCCGCGGGCTTGACTTCGGGTTGGGCGAGCAACTCCTTGGCCAGCGCCACGGCCGCCTCGGCCGGCACCGAAATCTCGAAGCCGTCTTCGCCGGTGTAGCCGCTGCGCGTGACGAAGCACTCGACACCGACCAGCTTGAACATGCCGCCGGTCATGAAGGTGAGCTTGGCAACGCCCTCGGCCAGGCGCGCCAGCGCCTTCACGGCTTTCTGGCCCTGCAAGGCCAGCAGCGCGCGCTCGGGCATGGGCACCACCTGGCAACGGTGGCTGAGGTGCGCGATCAGATGCTTGGTATCGGCCACCTTGCACGCGGCGTTGACGACCAGGAACAGATCGTTCGGCCGCCGCGCGATCATCAGGTCGTCGAGGATGCCGCCCGCCGCGTTGGTGAACAAGGCATAGCGCTGCTTGCCCACCGCCAAGTCGACCACGTCGACCGGCACCAGGGTTTCCAGTGCGGCGGCCGCGTCGGCGCCGACCAGTCGCAACTGACCCATGTGCGAGACATCGAACAGCGCCGCCGACTCGCGGCACTGGCGGTGCTCGGCGATCACGCCACCGGGGTAGTTGACCGGCATGGCATAGCCGGCGAAGGGCACCATCTTGGCGCCCAGCTCGAGGTGCAGGTCGTACAGCGGTGTGTGCAGCAGGTCGGCGGACATGGTCTGGCTCCCGAAGGCTCTCGATGCCGCCATCCTAAGGCGGCGGTTCTTGGGCCCTCGCTGTCCGCTTTACCTGAGAGATTGGCGGTGCCGCTCTACGAGCGAACAGCCGCTTGCCCCTTCTTCGGGCGTGACGTCGGTCAGTTTTTGCGTGGTGCCCACGCCCGCGTTGTTGACCAGGATGTCGATCGTGCCCATCTCGGTCTCGGCATGGGCGATCGCGGCGCGGATGCTGTCGTGGTCGGTCACGTCCAGGCCCACCATATGGGCATCGCCGCCCACGGCCTCGATCTCGGCACGCAGGGTCTTCAGGCGCTCGATGCGACGCCCGGTCAGCACCACGCCCGCGCCGGCCGCGGCAAGGGTCCGCGCGAACTGCGCCCCCAGGCCGCTGGAAGCGCCCGTCACCAGCGCCACGCGGCCGGCCAAGTCGATCTGGTACGCCATGTTCTTTCCCTTTGTTGCAAGCGCGAGCGTCGCCCGACCACGCCGTCGGTTGGTTCGCGCTTCACGATATCACGCGCTCTTAGAATCGTTGCGAGCCGCTCAAGGAATGAACTCAACATGACGCCCAAGGAAATCCTGGCCCAACATGGCCCGCGCGAAGTGATGGAGGTCGACGTTGTCGTGGTCGGCGCCGGCCCCGCCGGCCTGGCCTGCGCGATCCACCTGAAGCAACTGGCGGCCTTCGAGAACAAGGAGATTTCGGTCGTCGTGCTCGAGAAGGGCTCCGAGCCGGGCGCACACATCCTCTCGGGTGCAGTGATGGACCCGCGCGCGCTGACGGAGCTATTCCCTGATTGGCGCGAGCGCGGCGCGCCGCTGAACCAGCGCGTGGTGGCCGACGAAGTGCTGTGGCTCAACCAGCACAAGGCCCGGCGCACGCCCGAGTTCTTCATTCCCGACTGCATGCACAACGGCGGCAACTACATCGTCAGCCTGGGCGCGGTCACGAAGTGGCTGGCCGGACAAGCCGAAGCGCTCGGCGTCGAAATCTTCCCCGGCTTCGCCGCGGCCGAGGTGCTGTTCGACACCGACGGTTCGGTCCGGGGCGTGGCCACTGGCAACCTGGGCGTGGGCAAGGATGGCGAGCCGCACGCGGGTTTTCAACTCGGCATGGAACTGCAGGCGCGCTACACCGTGTTCGCCGAAGGTTCGCGCGGGCATCTGGGCAAGCAGGTGATTGCGCGCTACCGGCTCGACGGCGGCAAAGACCCGCAGTGCTATGCGCTGGGCATCAAGGAGCTGTGGCAGATCGACCCGGCCAAAGCCAAGCCCGGCCTGGTCGTGCACACCGCCGGCTGGCCGATGGACAACCGCACTTACGGCGGCGGCTTCCTGTACCACCTCGAGGGCAACCAGGTCACGCTCGGTTTCGTCACCGGCCTGGACTACCAGAACCCCTGGCTCTCGCCCTTCGAGGAGATGCAGCGCTGGAAGACCCACCCTGCCATCCGCGCGCACCTCGAAGGCGGCAAGCGCATCGGCTATGGCGCGCGCGCCATCACGGCCGGCGGCCTTCTCAGCCTGCCCAAGCTGGTGTTCCCCGGCGGCGCGCTGGTGGGCTGCGAGGCCGGCACGCTCAACGCCGCGCGCATCAAGGGCAGCCACGCGGCCATGAAGAGCGGCATGCTCTGCGCGGAGGCGCTTTACCAAGCCGTCGTCAAAGAGGACCGCCGCCACGATGAGTTGAAGGCCTACCCGGAAGCGTTCCGTGCCAGCTGGCTGTGGGACGAACTCAACGGCGCGCGCAACTTTAAGCAGTGGTTCAAGAAGGGCAACCTGATCGGCGCGCTGATGACCGGCATCGAGCATTGGCTGCTGCCCAAGCTCGGCATCAAAAGCGCGCCCTGGACGATCCACCGCCACGAGAGCGACCACGCACGCCTCAAGCCCGTGGCCGAATGCGCGCAGATCGTCTACCCCAAGCCCGACGGCGTGCTGAGCTTCGACCGCCTGAGTTCGGTCTTCATCAGCAACACCAACCATGAAGAGAACCAGCCCGCGCACCTGACCCTGATCGATGCCCGGGTGCCGGTGGCCGTCAACCTGGCCAGGTACGCCGGCCCGGAGGCGCGCTACTGCCCGGCCGGTGTCTACGTGTTCGTGAAGGGCGACGACGGCGCCGACCGCCTGCAGATCAACGCGCAGAACTGCGTGCACTGCAAGACCTGCGACATCAAGGACCCGATGCAGAACATCGTCTGGGTCACCCCCGAGGGCGGCGGCGGGCCGAACTACGCCGGGATGTGAGCTTGCGCGATGTTTGCTGCGCAGCAAAACTGCGCCTGACATTGGGTTGGGCGTAACGCGCAACATTTCAGTCAGCGATAGACTCTGGGCCGCCAAGGAGGCGTGTATGAAATTCACCCTGGAGTGCGAACGCGAAGACGACGGGCGTTGGTTTGCCGAAGTCTCTCAGCTGCCTGGCGTGCTTGCCTATGGCGCCTCAGCCAATGAAGCCATGGCCAAGGCTGAAGTGCTGGCTCTGCGCGTACTGGCTGAACGGCTCGAACACGGTGAAGTGCGCGCCATAGACATCAGTATTTCAATCCCCGCCCCCGCATGAGCCAGTAGCCTTCGTCCAAGGCCAAGCGAGTCTTCGCTGCTTTGCTCAAGGTTGGTTGGCAGATCAAGCGTCAAACCGGTTCTCATCGCACTCTGTCGCGTGAAGGTTGGCAGGATTTTGTGTTTGCGTTTCACGAAGGCGATGAAATCGGTCCACGCATGCTGGCTCGCATCGCCAAGCACACGGGCCTGCAAGCTGAGGACCTGTAGCGTTTGCGCGAGGGTCGCGCTCAACCCTTCTAACTCCCAACCCCCACACCACCCACCGTGCGTGTCCGCAGTGGGCTGCGGCCCGGCGGTAAACTCAACGCTCGCCAAGAGCCCGCCAAGAAGTCCCCGCGCGTCATTTCAGACCCTGAGATCCTCGGTGGAACGCCCGTTTTCATTGGCACGCGGGTGCCCGTTCGCATCCTCTTCGAGCACCTGGAAGCAGGCGACTCGCTGGAAGTCTTCCTGGAGGACTTCCCCTCTGTGAGTCGGGAACTCGCGATTCAAGTTCTCGAAGACGCCAAGACAGCCCTCGTGCTCGATGCGCATCCTGCATGACGAATCAGTACCCGGCCGCCTCAGCTCATTGTTGACAGGGCACTCGGCTCCTCACTGCGTCCGGCTCGCGTGGTCAGCCCTTGAGGCCACGCAGCGCTGCTACACTGCCGCCCGCCAGGAGAGAGTCCGTTTCGCACGGGCCGCCGAAGGCGAAACCGCGGTGCGAACCGCGGCGTAACGCTCAGGCAAAAGGACTGGCAAACGCCTCTCGAACGGGAGGCGTGACCTCACTGGAGAGAGGCTGCGCCCGACGCAGCCCACCGAAGGGGCAAGCGGAAGAGCGCTGCAAGCGCGACGCCGCCAATCTCTCAGGTAAAGCGGACAGCGAGGGCCCCACGGACCGCCAGCTTAGGCCGCGCCGGGCCGCCCCAAGCGGACGACGCCCCCTCGGGGGGTCGACGCCGCAGGCGTCTCGGGGGCGCATAGGATGGCGGCATCGAGAGCCTTCGGGAGCCAGACCATGTCCGCTGACCTGCTGCATACACCGCTGTACGACCTGCACCTCGAGCTGGGTGCCAAGATGGTGCCCTTCGCCGGCTATGCCATGCCGGTCAACTACCCCGGCGGCGTGATCGCCGAGCACCGCCAGTGCCGCGAATCTGCAGCGCTGTTCGATGTCTCGCACATGGGCCAACTGCGCCTGGTCGGCAGCGACGCGGCGGCCGCACTGGAAACCCTCGTGCCGGTCGACGTGGTCGACCTCGCGGTG
>JANOPR010000427.1:0-5566 GCA_031421955.1 Burkholderiales bacterium | reverse complement strand
CGCACGCGGATCGCCCCGCAATGCTCCAGCAGGCTCTGGGTCAGGCGTGTCTTGCCGCTGCCCGAGCAGCCGTGGGTCAGGATCAACGCCGGTGGCGCGTGCTGGCTGCCGGCCCGCGCGACTTCGAGGTAGCGCGGCACTGCGTCGAGTGCGGCTTCGCGCGCGGACTGCGGGGTGTCAGCCGACAACTGAGCCACCCGCAGTGCTGCCACCTTGGCCCGCACCAGGGCGCGGTACACGCCGTGGTAGCGCAGCACGCACAACCCGGCGGCGTCGCCGCTGCGCTCGACGACGCCGTTGACGAAGCGGTGCGCCAGCCGTTGCAGGCCGTGGGCGTGCAGGTCCATGGCCATGAAGCCGACATCGCTCATCACGTCGGTCCAGCGCAGTTCGGGGCTGAATTCAAGGCAGTCGAACAACGTGGTGCGGCCGTCGAACTCGGTGACGTTGCCCAGGTGCAAGTCGCCGTGGCATTCACGCACCCAACCCTCGCGCAGGCGTTGGTCGAAGCGGCCGCGCAACGCTTCGAAGGCCTGCGCCTCCCATCGGCGCAGCCCTTCAAGAAGTGCGCGCTGCGCGGGCGCGGTGCACAGGCCGTCCAGGCTCTGCAATGTGTCCAGTACCGGCGCGCGCACCGCCGCGGCCTGGCCGAACGCGGCGCTGGGGCCCGCGACCGCGGCCGCCTCGTGGAACGCACACAGGCTCTGGACCAACGCGTCGATGTGGCTCAGGCCGAGCGCGCCGCGCCAAGCCAGGCGGTCCCACAGCCCGTCCTGGTCGAACGCGCGCATGCGCACCGCCCAGTCGATCACGGGCCCGGCGCCGTCGAGGGCCGGCTGCTCTGGCGTGCCCGTGACCGGTACGACATCGAGGTACAGCGCCGGCGCCACCCGGCGGTTCAAGCGCAGTTCCTCGTCGCAGTAGAAGCGCCGCTGCGCCAATGTCGTGAAATCGAGAAAACCCAGGTTCACGGCCTTCTTGATCTTGTACGCCAGCGGCCCGGCCAGCAGCACCAGCGAGATCAGGGTTTCGATCAGTGCAACCGGGCCCTGGGCTTGGTGAACGCGCAGCGATTGCAGCAGCGTGTTCGCGATGCGGTTCTGGTCGGCCAGGGTCAGCGCCTGTCCGGCCGGCGCAGGAGGGTCACGGCTCAACGGAGTCACGGGCCATGATCCCTCGTCCGCGGCCAGCTCGATTGAGCAGGCTCAAGCGGTACCGCATCGGCTTCAGCGCTGGGTCAGCGGCAAGCCCAGCTTGCGCGTGTCGGGGTCGGGCTGCTGCGCGTCGAGTTCGAAGCCCAGCTCGTGCGCCATTTCGAGCATGCGTGTGTTCTCCTTCAACACCGTGGCCACCAGTCGCTTTGTGCCGCGCGCGCGCAGGTGGTCGATCACCTTGTTCATCAGGCGCGTGCCCAGTCCACCGCCCTTGAGGTCCGAGCGCACGACGATGCCGAACTCGGCCTCCTGGTTGTCGGGGTCGCACAGGGCGCGAACGACGCCGAGCGTCTCTTCGCCACCATCGGCAAGCGGCGCGGTGGCAATGAAGGCCATCTCGCGCTCGTAGTCGATCTGCGTCAGCCGGGCCAGTTCGCTGCGCTCGATGCTGCGGCGGCTGTAGAAGACGCGCATGCGGATGTCGATCGGATCGAGCCGCTCGAGAAAGGCCAGGTGCTGGGCCTCGTCTTCGGGGCGGATCGGGCGCAGGGTCAATCGGCGGCCTTGCCAGTCGATCTGTTCGACCAGTTCGCTGGGATAGGGCCGGATCGCGAAATTGGCCGCACCGCCCGGCGCGTCCGCGCTGACACGCACCCGCGCGTCCAGCGCGATCACGCCGTCTGCATCGGCCATCAGCGGGTTGATGTCGAGCTCGGCGATGCGCGGCTCGTCGGCGAGCAGTTGCGAAATGGCCGTCAGCACGCCGACCACCGCGCCGACGTCGGCGGCGGGCACGTCGCGCCAACCCGCCAGCAACCGTGCGACGCGCGTGCGCTCGATCAGCGCGCGAGCCAGCGGGGCGTTGAGCGGCGGCAGCGCCAGCGCGCGGTCGGCAACGACCTCGACCGAAGTGCCGCCCTGGCCGAACAGCAGCACCGGCCCGAACAGGCTGTCGACGCTGGCGCCGACGATCAGCTCAAGGGCCCGCGGACGGCGGATCATGGCCTGCACGGTGAAGCCGTCGATCGCTGCCTTGGGTCGCAACTGGCCGACCCGCTGGCAGATGGCGGCAACCGCAGCGCGCACGGCGGCCGCGTCGTCGAGGTTGAGCGCCACGCCGCCGACATCGCTCTTGTGCGTGATCTGCGGCGACAGGATCTTCAACACCACCGGATAGCCGATCGCGTCTGCGGCCTGCACGGCGGCGTCGGCGCTCGCGTCAACGACCTGCGTGCCGACGACGGGCACGCCGCAGGCCGCCAGCAGCGCCTTGGCTTCGGGTTCGCTGAGCCACTCGCGGCCAGCGTCCAGGGCTTCGTCGACGATGGCTCGCACGCGCTCGATGTCCAGCGCGGCCTGGGCGCGCGCCGGTGGCGCTTCCATCAGCTGGGCCTGGTTGCGCCGGTAGGTCTGCAGGAGCGAGAACGCGTGCACTGCCTGCTCGGGGGTGTCGTACGTCGGGACGCCGGCAGCGCGAAACGTGTCGCGGGCGGCCTGCACCGCAGGGTCCCCGAGCCAGCAGCTCAGCAGCCGACCCGCCGCGCCCTGGGCCACTGGCAGCAGCGCTTGCGCGATGTCGGCGCTGGGCACGATCGCGGTCGGCGCGTGCATGAAGAGCAGGCTGCCGCTGGCGGGGTCGGCCAGCAGCGTCTGCAAGGTTTGCACGTAGCGCTCGACCGGGGCGTCGCCGATGATGTCCACCGGGTTGGCGCGGCTCCAGTTCTTCGGCAGTTCGGTGTTGAGGCGCTCGAGCGTCGCGGGCGTCAACTGGGCCAGCGAGACGCCGGCCAGGGTGGCGGCGTCGGCGGCCATCACGCCTGCGCCGCCGCCATTGGTGACGATGGTCAGGCACTCATGCGTCAGGTTGTCGGCTTGCAAGGCGCCGGCCGAGCCGCGGAAGTGCGTCAGCGTTTCTGCCGCGACAAACAGGTCCTGCAAGGTGTCCACGCGCAGCATGCCGGCGCGGCGGATGGCGGCGTCGTAAACGGCATCGGAGCTGGCCAGGGCGCCGGTGTGCGAGCTGGCCGCCGCCTGGCCCTGCGGCGTGCGCCCGGCCTTGACCACCAGCACCGGCTTGTTGCGCGCCGCCGCGCGCGCGGCCGACATGAACTTGCGCGGTGACTCGATCGCCTCGATGTAGAGCAGGATCGAGCGCGTGCGCACGTCGCTGGCCAGCCAGTCGAGCAGGTCGCCGAAGTCGATGTCGGCATGCGCGCCCAGCGAAACGAAGTGCGAGAAGCCGATGCCCTGGCCGTTGGCCCAGTCGAGCATCGCCGTCACCAGGGCGCCCGACTGCGACACGAAGGCCAGGCCGCCGGGCTGCGCGCCGGTGTGCGCGAAGCTGGCGTTGAGCTTGCCGTGCGGCGACAGCAGGCCCAGGCAATTGGGCCCGAGGATGCGCAGCAGGTGCTTGCGCGCGGCGTCGAGCATGGCCTGCTTCTGCGCCGGTGTCTGACCCGCCGTGAGCACGATCGCCGCCCGCGTGCCGCGCCGGCCCAGCTCGTCGATCAGCCCTGCCACTGTGGCGGGCGGCGTGCAGATGACGGCCAGCTCGGGCGCTTCGGGCAGGCTGTTGACGTTGGCGTACACCGGCGCTTCGCCGAAGGCGGAGTACTTCGGGTTCACCGCCCAGCGCGGTCCAGCAAAGCCACCCTCGCGCAAGTTGCGCCACACCGTGGCGCCGACGCTGGCTGGTCGCTCGCTGGCGCCGATCACGGCGACGGAGCGGGGTTCGAACAGGGAATCGAGGTGGCGGATGCTCATGGGCAGTGGCTGCGTGATCGCGCGCAATGTCGTGCGAATACCGACCCATCGTCGCACAGTGCCCGATGGGCGGCTTGGCGCACGCCAACCACGGCCCGCGATGCGATCTGCGTGCGGTGTCAGCGCCGCCCGGCGATCAATAGCACAGGCACGTGGTGGTCGGAATCCAGAAGCGCTACATTGCCGCGATACGGTTTCGAGCCACGGATCGACAACATCGTCGCCAAGCCGCGGGTCGCGAAGCGCCCACCGCACTGGTGAGCACGCGCAGGCTCGCATCGCCCTTGCCAACCAGGCCCATGCCAGTTGAGAGTTCCTTGCCCGCGCCACACTGCGTGTGAACCGATGAAACTGACCCTCACCGGCGCACGCTTGGAACTGGGTGCCGTCCTCAAACGACATTCGTTACCCAAACGAGGTGACGCGGTCCACATCAACGTGTTCGGGCAGCAGGCCAATACGCTGCTGCACGACGGACACGCATGGAAGGACTTTCCACGCTCGATGTTGAGTGCAACGCGGCGATCCCTTCGCGCCGCCGCCGCTGCCAACGCCTGCATGTTCGTGCACGCCAGCTTTGCCTTCGTCCGCGTGGTCGAGCGCGGAGCGCGGCTCAGCCAGCCACTGCAATCCTGCGTCGATGCCATCCTCGAGTGCGAAGCGCTGGTCTTGGCCGGCCCGTTGCCCGCATGCGTTGTGCGTCTGGGCTATCTGTACGGTCCCGGGAGTGCCGACCTGCGCGCCTATCGCACGGCGTTCGGGCTGGGGCGGCCGTATTGGTCGGGCGAGCCCGACGCGCTTCAGCATCATCTGCATCAGGCGGATGGCGCGTCCGCGCTGCTTGCCGCGGGTCGATTGAAAGCCGCGGGCAAGACCTACTACGCCACCGACGCGCACGCCACCTCGTTCGAGGAGTTCATGGATGCCTTTGCGCACCGCGTCGGGCGGCCAAGGCCGCTGCATCTGCCCCTGCGCTCGCGCTTGCTCGCTCGCGCATTCATCCGCGAGGAGCACATGCAGCAGGCCGCGCTGGCGATGCCGCCACAGGCCGCGTCGCCACGTGTGCCGGGATGGCGGCCGAAGTTCGCCGACTACCGAAGTGGCCTCGAACAAGTCATCCAGGCGTGGCGCGACCAACCCGGTGCCCACATGGCGTAGGTTCCCGTGCGCCAGGCCCTAGCCCAACGCTCGCACCAAGCCCAGGCGGCAGCATCGGCGAGCGTGACGCCGATTCAACGCAGACCGGGCTGTCCACCGGCTTGGCTTCCCGGCGTCGTCCTACACGGCGGAGAAGCCGCACTCGGATACTGGTGACGCACCTGCGTGCAGTCGTTTCATGGCGGGCGAATTCGCCTGCTGCGAAGTCGACTGACAGCGTGTGCCTTCACTCTGAAAGCCGCCCTCATGCCCATCCGCAGCCTTCCTCGCCCCCTGTGGGCAATTGCCAGCGTCCTGTTGCTGAGCTTCAGCAGCTTGGCAGCGGCGGAACCGCCGTCGCGTGCAGCGCGTCTGGGTTACCTCAGCGGCACGGTGAGTTTCTCGCCGGCGGGCCAGCCCGACTGGGTGCGCGCCGCCGTCAACCGGCCGCTGACCACGGGCGATCGTCTGTGGACGGGTGGCAGTTCGCGCGCCGAGTTGCAGATCGGCGG
>JANOPR010000426.1:0-7356 GCA_031421955.1 Burkholderiales bacterium | reverse complement strand
CCCGGGCTTTGACGTCACGCTGTTTGCCGATGAGGCCGAGGGCTACTACCTCAACCTCAGCAGCGGCGCCCCGGTCTGGTTTGTGATGTGGCGCCAGACCGAAGGCGATCCGTCGTCGGCACGGCCCGAGGTCGTTACCCTGTCCTACAACGAAGCCGGGCGCCTGCTCGATGCGCAGGAGCGTGTCGACAACGTGCCGCTGGCGCCCGACGTGGCTGGCTGGCTGGCGGAATTCACCGACAGTCATTACCGACCCGAGCCCAAGAAGCGCAGGCGACCGGCATCGTTCCAGCAGCCGGAGGATCGAAAGTGAGCGCGGCGCGCGTCGCGCCAGACGGTTTTCTGTCGCGCTGGTCGCAGCGCAAAGTCAAGGTCCGCCAGGGCCAGACGCCGGCCGAGCCGGCCACCGTTGTCGAGCCACCGCCGCTGCACGAGCCCGACACGGTGGCCGCGGCGCCCCCAGAGACGCCCGTCGTTGCCGAGCAGCGGCCGCCGCCACTGACGCTGGACGATGTCGCCCAGCTTGGCCGCGACTCAGACTACCGCCGTTTCGTCGCCGCCGACGTCACGCCCGAGGTGAAGAACGCGGCGCTGAAGAAGCTGTTCGCCGATCCCCACTTCAACGTGATGGACGGCCTGGATACCTATATTGACGACTACGGCAAGCCCGACCCGATCCCGGCGTCGATGCTGCGCCAGATGGTTCAGTCACACGCCCTCGGACTGTTTGCCGACGAACAGAAAGACGGCAAGCCGCCGCCAGCGACCGTGGGCGGGGCCACTCCCGATGGCGCGCCCGCCGCCAACCCGGCACAGTCGGACCCTGAACCTGCTGCCCCGATCACCCATGACCAAGACGCTGCTCTGCGACTGCAACCGCTCGATGCCGCTGGATCGCCCGGCGCTGCAGGCGGCGCTGGGCAAGACCCCGGGCGCCAGCGCTGAGGGCATCGAAGTTGCGCACACGCTGCTGTGCCGGCGCGAGGCTGGCGCGTTCCAGCGCGCGGCCAAGGGCGGCGATGACCTGCTGGTGGCCTGCACCCAGGAGTCGCGCCTGTTCCTCGAACTCAACGAACAGACCGAAGGCGCGCCCAGCGTGCAGGAACGTCCGATCCGCTTCGTCAACATCCGTGAGACCGGCGGCTGGTCCAGGGACGCCCGGTCGGCCACGCCCAAGCTTGCCGCGCTGATTGCGGCCGCCCAGTTGCCGCCGCCCGACCCGGTGGCCGCGGTCACGTACCGCAGCGGCGGCCGCTGCCTCGTGATCGGCGGCGCCGAAGCGGCCGAGCGCGCCGCGGCGATGCTCGGCAGCGAACTCGACGTCAGCCTGCTGGTCGATGGCAGCGGCGGCGCCCTGTCGCAAGGCCACGAGCGTGCCGTGCACAGCGGCCGGCTGACCAAACTCAGCGGCTGGCTCGGCGCCTTCGAGGCTACCTGGGCCAGCGACAACCCGATCGATCTGGAGCTGTGCACGCGCTGCAATGCCTGCATCGCGGTCTGCCCCGAAGGCGCGATCGACTTCAGCTACCGCATCGACATGAACCGCTGCAAGAGCCACCGCGCCTGCGTGGCCGCCTGCGACGCGGCCGGCGCGATCGACTTCGCTCGCGAGCCGCAAACCAGCAGCGAGCGCTTCGACCTCGTGCTCGACCTGCGCCCGGCGCCGGTCTTCACGATGCACCAGCCGCCGCAGGGCTACTTCCATGCCGGCGCCGACGCCGGCAAATTGCTTGAAGCGGTGCTGCAACTGCGCGAGCGAATCGGCGAATTCGAGAAGCCCAAGTTCTTCCACTACAAGCCCAAGCTGTGCGCACACAGCCGCAACGAGCAGATCGGCTGCACCGCCTGCATCGATGTCTGCTCAACGCGCGCGATCCGAAGCGAGGCCACGCTCAAGGGCAAGGCCGGCGGCCGCGTGCGCGGCGCCACCACCACCACACCGGCCGCACCACTGCCCGGCGGGCAGGGCGGCGGCATCGTCGTCGAGCCGCACCTGTGCGTCGGCTGCGGCGCCTGCACGACGGTCTGCCCCAGCGGCGCGCTGGCCTTTGCCACGCCGGGCACCGTCGACCAGGGCAAGCGCCTGCGCACGCTGCTCACCGCGTACCGCAATGCCGGCGGCAAGGACGCCGCGCTGCTGCTGCACAGTGAGGGGGCGGGCGCCAAACTGATCGGCGAACTCGGCCGCGCCGCACGTGTCGACAAGGCCATCCACGGCGTGCCCGCACGCGTGCTGCCGGTGGCGGTGTGGCATACGGCCAGCGTCGGCATCGACCTCTGGCTGGCGGCGATTGCGCTCGGCGCCAGCCAGGTCTGGGTCCTGCTGACGCAGGAGGAAGCACCCGAGTACCGGCAGGCACTCGCCGAGCAGATGGCGGTGGCGCAGGCGATCCTCACGGGCCTGGGCTACCGCGGCGAGCACTTGCGCCTGATCCAGGCCCGCGATGCCCGCGACCTGCCGGCTGTGGACCACGCGCTACAGGCGGTACCCGCCCAAGGCGTGGCCAAGGCCGCGCCCTTGGCCGTGCAGGCCGACAAGCGGGCCACGCTGGACATGGTGCTCGACCACCTGCTGGATCAAGCACCTCAGGCGCCCGAGGCAATTGCCCTGCCCAAGGCCGGCGCGCCCTTCGGCAGCCTGGTCATCGACACCGACAAGTGCACCCTGTGCCTGTCGTGCGTCGGCGCCTGCCCGGAAGCCGCGCTGGCCGACAACCCCGACAAGCCGCAGTTGCGCTTCATCGAGAAAAACTGCGTCCAGTGCGGCCTGTGCGAGAGTACCTGCCCCGAAGGCGCGATCACGCTGGCCCCGCGCCTGTGGCTGGCCGACGGCGGCAAGGCACGCAAGGCCGCGCGCGTGCTGCACGAGACCGAGCCGTTCTGCTGCGTGCGTTGCGGCAAGCCCTTCGGCACATTGAAGGCGATCGAGAACATGATCGCCAAGATCGGCGGCCACCCGGCGTTCCAGGGCGCCGGCGCGCAGCGGCTGAAGATGTGTGGAGATTGCCGCGTGATCGACATCCACACCAACCCGAACGAACTGAAGATCACCGACCTATGACGGCCCCGCTGAGCTTCTCCACGGTCGATGACAGCGACGAATTGGCCCGAGCGGAGCTGTATGGCCTGCTCGCGCGCTTGTGGATCGGGCCGCCCGACGCCGAGTTGCTGACGCAGTTTGGCGTGGCCGTGACCGAGGCGCCGCAGCCGGGGAGCTTCCTCGAGGCGCCTTGGCAGTCGCTGGTGGCCGCAATTCGCGCGACCACGCCGACCGCCGCCGCCAGCGAATACGACGCCCTGTTCGGCGGCGTCGGCAAGCCCGAGGTGTTTCTCTACGGGTCCTACTACCAGGCCGGCTTTCTCAACGAGAAGCCATTGGCGCTGCTGCGTGAGGACTTGAGCGCGCTCGGCCTGGAACGCGACGAAGCGCGCGGCGAGACCGAAGACCACGTCGCCTGCGTCTTCGAGGTCATGCGCTATCTGATTGCCGGCGACGACGTCGCGGTCAGCAACCTCGAGCAGCAGCGGCGCTTTTTCCGCGCACACGTGCAGCCCTGGGTCGAGCAGATGCTCGACGCGGTCGTGGCTCAGCCGCAGGTGCTGCTGTGGCGCGAAGTGTCTGCGCTGACGCGGGCCTTCGTGCAGGTCGAGACCCAGGGCTTTGACATGCTCGAGTAGGGCCCGCCGCCCGCCGCGCCTGATGGTCGCTCGGTGCTGCACTGCGATAGCGCCGCTCCGAGCAGTTGCCTGGTTGTGATGGCCGGTGTCAAGTGCCGCGATGTGCTCTGTGCGAATCATGACTAGGGGCATTCCCAATTGCGAACATGATTGGGATTGACCCTAATCAAACTTGCCCACAGCCTATGTCGACATGGGCACAGGAGACGCCAATGAGTGATCCCAAGTCTGATCGTCTGTCTCGCCGCCGCCTGTTCGCAGGTGCCGGAACCGCCGGGGCCCTGGCCGCTGCAGCCGTGGCGTTGCCGGCGCTGAAACCCGCGCAGGACGCCGAGCTGGCGAGCGCGGCCAAGCCGGCACCCGACAAGGGCGGCGGCTACCGCGTCACGCAGCACGTGCTCGACTATTACCAGACCACCCGCGTCTGAGCGTTGCGCGCAGCGCGCCCGACCCGTCCTGAACCCGCTTCGAGGAGCTTGTCATGTTGCTCACACGCAAGTCCGTATCCGCTGGGGGCGCGAGTGCGTCCGCGTTGGTTTCCAGCCTGTCGCGCGGCCTGGGTCGCGCGATCTCGACCATGGACCGTCGCGCCTTCCTGCGCCGCTCGGGCCTGGGCGTGGGCGCCGGCATGGCCGCCTCGCAACTGGTGCTGGTCAAGAAGGCGCAGGCCGCAGGGGGTGGCAAAGCGGCTGATGGCGCCAAGACGGTGGTCGTCAAGCGCACCGTCTGCGGCCACTGCTCGGTCGGCTGCGCCATCGACGCGGTGGTCGAGAACGGCGTCTGGACGCGCCAGGAGCCGGTGTTCGACTCGCCGATCAATCTGGGCGCGCATTGCGCCAAGGGTGCGGCGGTGCGCGAGAACGGCCATGGCGAGTTCCGCCTGCGCACGCCGATGAAGCTGGTCAATGGCAAGTACCAGAAAATCAGCTGGGACGTGGCCTTGAACGAGATCAGCGCCAAGATGCTCGACCTGCGCAAGCAGAGCGGGCCCGACTCGATCTTCGTCGTCGGCTCGAGCAAGCACAACAACGAGCAGGCCTACCTGCTGCGCAAGTGGATGAGCTTCTGGGGCAGCAACAACACCGACCACCAGGCACGGATCTGCCACTCGACGACGGTGGCTGGCGTGGCCAATACATGGGGCTACGGCGCCATGACCAACTCGTACAACGACATGCAGAACAGCAAGGCCGCGCTGTACATCGGCAGCAATGCGGCCGAGGCGCACCCGGTGTCGCTGCTGCACATGCTGCACGCCAAGGAAGCCGGCTGCAAGATGATCGTGGTCGACCCGCGCTTCACCAGAACTGCCGCGAAAGCGGATGACTATGTGCGCATCCGCTCGGGCTCGGACATTCCGTTCCTGTTCGGCGTGCTGTACCACGTCTTCAAGAACGGCTGGGAAGACAAGAAGTACATCGAGGACCGCGTCTACGGCCTGGACAAGGTGCGCGACGACGTGATGGCCAAGTGGACACCCGACAAGGTCGAGGAGGCCTGCGGCGTCGACGAGGCCACCTGCCTGAAGGTCGCCAAGACGATGGCCGAGAACCGCCCCAGCACGATCGTCTGGTGCATGGGCCAGACGCAACACACGATCGGCAACGCGATGGTGCGGGCCTCGTGCATCCTGCAACTGGCGCTGGGCAACATCGGGGTCAGCGGCGGTGGCGCCAACATCTTCCGCGGCCACGACAACGTGCAGGGCGCCACCGATGTCGGGCCGAATCCCGATTCGCTGCCGGGCTATTACGGCTTGGCTGAGGGTTCGTTCAAGCACTTCGCTGCGACCTGGGGCGTTGACTTCGAGTGGATCAAGAAACAGTACGCGCCGGGCATGATGACCAAGCCGGGCATGACCGTCTCGCGCTGGATCGACGGTGTGCTCGAGAAGAACGAGCTGATCGACCAGGACAGCAACCTGCGCGGCCTGTTCTTCTGGGGCCATGCGCCCAACTCGCAGTCGCGCGGCCTGGAGATGAAGAAGGCGATGGACAAGCTCGACCTGCTGGTCGTGATCGATCCCTTCCCCTCGGCCACGGCGGCCATGGCGGCCATGCCCGGCAAGTCAGAAGACAGGAACCCGAACCAGGCGGTCTACCTGCTGCCGGCCTGCACGCAGTTCGAGACTTCGGGGTCGTGCACCGCCAGCAATCGCTCGATCCAGTGGCGCGAGCAGGTCATCGAGCCGCTGTGGGAGAGCCGCAGCGACCACATGATCATGTACCAGCTGGCACAGAAGCTCGGCTTCGACAAGGAACTGATCAAGAACTACAAGCTGCAGAAGGTCAAGGGCAACGACGAGCCGGTGCCCGAAGACATCCTGCGCGAAATCAACAAGTGCGTCTGGACCATCGGCTACACCGGGCAGAGCCCCGAGCGGCTGAAGGCGCATATGCGCAACATGAACGTCTTCGACGTCAAGACGCTGCGTGCCAAGGGCGGTATCGACAAGGAGACCGGCTACGTTCTGGACGGTGACTACTTCGGCCTGCCGTGGCCCTGCTGGGGTACGCCGGGGATGAAGCACCCGGGCTCGCCCAACCTGTACGACACCAGCAAGCATGTGATGGACGGCGGCGGCAACTTCCGCGCCAACTTCGGCGTCGAGCGCGACGGCGTTTCACTTCTCGCAGGTGACGGCTCGCACAGCAAGGGCGCCGACCTCACGAGCGGCTACCCCGAATTCGACCACCTGCTGCTGAAGAAACTCGGCTGGTGGGACGAACTCAGCGACGACGAGAAGAAGGCAGCCGAAGGCAAGAACTGGAAGACCGACCCATCGGGCGCGATCATCCGCGTGACGATGAAAAACCATGGCTGCCACCCCTTCGGCAACGCCAAGGCGCGGGCCGTGGTCTGGAATTTCCCCGACCCGATTCCGCAACACCGCGAGCCGCTGTACAGCAACCGCGCGGATCTGGTGGCCAAGTACCCGACCCACGACGACCGCAAGACGTTCTGGCGCCTGCCCACGCTGTTCAAGACGGTGCAGGAGAAGAACAAGGACATCGGCAAGACCTTCCCGCTGATCATGACCTCGGGCCGCCTGGTCGAGTTTGAAGGCGGTGGGGATGAGACCCGCTCTAACCCCTGGCTGGCCGAGTTGCAGCAGGACATGTTCGTCGAGATCAACCCGAAGGCGGCCAACGACCGCGGCATCCGCAACGGTGAGTTTGTCTGGGTGAAAACGCCGCCGATGGCTGCGGTGCCCGAGTTCAAGGGCCTGCGCGTGAAGGCGCTGGTCACGGAGCGCGTCAACGCCGAAACGGTGTTCCTGCCGTTCCACTTCTCCGGCCGCTGGGGTGGTGTCGACATGGTGCCGTACTACCCGCAAGGCGCGGCGCCGGTGGTCCGTGGCGAGGCGGTCAATACCGCCACGACCTACGGCTACGACAGCGTGACGATGATGCAGGAAACGAAGACGACAGTCTGCCAGATCGAACGGGCCTAAGGAGTCAATGCCATGGCAAGAATGAAGTTCATCTGCGACGCCGAGCGTTGCATCGAATGCAACGGCTGCGTCACCGCCTGCAAGGCCGAGCACGACGTGCCCTGGGGCGTCAATCGCCGCCGCGTGGTCACGCTCAACGATGGCGTACCGGGTGAGAAGAGCATCTCGGTGGCTTGCATGCATTGCAGCGACGCGCCTTGCATGGCGGTCTGCCCGGTCGACTG
>JANOPR010000425.1:0-7236 GCA_031421955.1 Burkholderiales bacterium | reverse complement strand
GTCAGGCGAGCGATCTGTTCGCGAAACGAGGCCATGTAGTTGTGGTGCGGATCGAGGTGGCCGATCATCGATTCCAGAATGACGAAAGCGCGCGTCAGCAGCACAAACTCGGCCGGGTTGTGAACCCCATTGCGGCTGCCGGCACTGGCCAGTGAATCGAAGGCATCGCCGATCGACACCTCGGCCATATGGGTCTTGCGGATTTCGTAGAGTGCGGCTTTCATGTCGGCCAGCAGGCCGGCGCGGTTGACGTTGGCACCGGCTGATGCCATTTCGAGATAGGCCTCGGTGGCCGCGCGCGCATCGCCCTTGACGACCGCTTCGAGCAGCAGCGCCAGCGATTCGCGCATCGGCTCGTCGATCTCGCCCGCATTGCCGAAATCGAGCAGGGACAGGCGCCCGTCGGGCAGAACGAACACGTTGCCGGGATGCGGGTCGGCGTGAAACAAGCCCTCCTCGAAGATTGTTTGCAGCATCAGCTTGACGAGGGTGTCCATCGACCGCGCCATCGCTTCGGGGTGCCGCTTGGCGTAGTGGTCGATCCGTTCGCCGGCCGAGAACTCCAGCGTCAATACGGCGCCCTTGGACAGCGGCATCACGACATCGGGAATCCAGAGGTCGGGGAAGTCGGCCAGCGAGGTGCGAAAAAGCACGATGGATCGCGCTTCGCGACCGAAGTCGATTTCGCGCTTCAAGCTGCTGTCGAACTCGCGCACCACGCGCGGCAGATCGAGCGCGCGCAGCCGTGGCAAGAGCCATTCGCCCAGGGCGACCAGGTAAGTCAGCGCCGCCATGTCGGTGGCGATGATGGCCGCCAAGCCGGGCCGCTGCACCTTCACTGCCACCCGACGCCCGTCCTGCGTGGTCGCCTCGTGCACCTGGGCAATCGTGGCGGCGGCCAGGGGCGTCGGGCTGAACGACGGAAACGACGCCGTCAACGGGGCACCGAGATCCCGCTCGATCGTCGCACGCACCGTGTCGAAGCCCATCGCCGGCAACTCGACGTGCAGCAGTTCCAACTCATCTATGTAGGCCCCCGGCAGCAGGTCGCGCCGCATCGCGAGCACTTGGCCGAACTTGAGAAAAACCAGCCCCAGTTCCTCGAAGGCTTCCCGCAACTGCTTCGGCGACGGCCCATGTCGCTTACCGAACAGGGCCCCCAGGATCTTGTGGCGGGCGAGTACGAGCAGGATCTTGAGCAGTCGCGGCACGGCGCGCAGCCGGCCTGTTCTTGGCGTGTCGATCATGGCTTCCCTGCGCTACTCGCAGCACTCATGCGCAGGAGGACTGCGGCGTCACTGTTGAAAGCTCATCTCGCACGGTGACTTGCCGTTCATTGGTTGGTCATGGGCTGCACGGCACTCGCCTTCAGATTGTTGAAACCAGTGGGAAAGCCCGAAAACTGCAACATCCCTGTGCGAGGCTGCGCGTGTCGTAGACCGCGCGTCTGTGCGCTGGGGTACACAGGAAGGCCTGGACGTCGATCACGGCGCTCACCAGCGCGTGTTACTGCTTCAGTCTCGACCGGGATGCGCTGGCGCGAGCGTTGGACTCCGAGCTCGGACAGCCAGGCCTTTCTGAGATGGTTCGACTGCGATGTCCGTTGCTGGCCGCCGCGCCGGCCATCGCCCGGCTGGGCACCGGTAGGCGCCGCTCGGAGTCTTCTTCGGCTACGACTTTCACCTCAGTCAGGACAGTCAAGCTCATTTGGGGTTGGTCGAGATCAACACCAACGCCGGCGGGGCAATGCTCAACGCGGTGCTCGCGCGGGCACAGCGGACCTGCTGCGCGGCGGTGGATCGGATGGTGAGAAGAAATCTGATAGCTCGTGGCACCAGTCAGAGAGACGGATCGCCGGGTCCTTTGCACGGGGCCGGATTCGCGCGACGCACAACGCGCCCGCGAGTTCAAAGAGCATCTGTCATTGACCCCATGCGCGACCAATGAGTTTTCGCAGTTCGCTGAACCACAGCACACCGCTGGCCATCGCCACACACACAAGCCATTGTTCGAGCGACAGCGGCTGCGTGCCGAACGCGAGGTTGAGGAAGCCGACGTGAACAACCGCCACCTGCAGCAGCAGCGACAGCGCAACTGCGCCCCAAAGCCAGCGGTTGTCGAACAAATGCACGAACGCGCTCGTGGTGTCCGAGCGCGCGGTGAAGCAGCCGAACAAGCTGGTGAATACAAGCACGGTGAAGGCTGCGGTGCGCGCCGTGCTGATGTCGTGGCTGCCCGCTATCAGCCCACCGGGCAAGAAGATGTCGATCGTCAACAGCGTCACCACGGCGATCACGAAACCGGTCTGGATCACGCTCGCCCACATGCGCGCGTCGATCACCCGTTCGCTTACGTGGCGCGGCTGGCGGGCCATCAGGTCGTTGGTCGGTGGGTCGACGCCCATCGCGAGCGCAGGCCCCGAGTCGGTGACGAGGTTGATCCACAGCAACTGCGTGGCGAGCAGCGGCAGCACCACCACGTCACCCGCACCCGGTGCTGTGGACTTCAGCCCGATCACGCCGGCTCCCACCACACCCAGAAAGACCGTCAGCACCTCGCCCATGTTCGTTGACAGCAGGTAACGCAGGAACTTGCGGATGTTGTCCAGGATGGCACGCCCCTCGCGCACGGCCTCGACGATGGTCGCGAAGTTGTCGTCGGCCAGGATCATCTTGGCCGCTTCCTTCGTCACCTCGGTGCCGGTCAGCCCCATCGCGACGCCGATGTCGGCCGCCTTCAGTGCGGGCGCGTCGTTGACGCCGTCACCGGTCATCGCGACGATGTTTCCATCGGCCTGCAGCGCGTCAACGATGCGCAGCTTGTGGGCCGGCGACACCCGCGCGTAAACCGAGCTCGTGCGTACGGCTGAAGCGAACGATGCACCGTCCAGCGCATCGAGTTGGAGCCCGGTCAGGGCGGCGGCGCCGGACACGACAATCCCGAGGTCGGCCGCGACGCGCGCGGCAGTGCGCGGGTGGTCGCCGGTGATCATGATCACGCGAATGCCAGCCCGACGGGCTTCGGCAATGGCCAACGCCGCCTCCTGGCGCGGCGGGTCGATCATGCCGACGGTGCCGACGAAGACCAGGTCGCGCTCCAGCGACTCGGCAGCCGTGGCGTCCTCGCCCGCTTCCAGGGGCCGGTAGGCAACGGCCAGCGTGCGCAGCGCCGCGTCGGACAGCGTGTCGACGTCGGCCAGCAGCCGCTCCCGCAATGCGTCATCCAGTTCGACGATCTCCATCCCCACGCGCGCCCGATTGCAACGGTCGAGCAGCACGTCGGGTGCGCCCTTGGTGATCACCACGACCTCGTCACCGTGTTCGTGGTCACGTTCGATTGTCGACATCAGCTTGCGCTCGGACGTGAACGGGATCTCGCCGATACGCTCGAAGCGCCGCTGGCGTCGCTCGCTGATCTCGCCATGACCCAGCTTGCGCTCGGCCACCAGAAAAGCGGCTTCGGTGGGGTCGCCGTGGATCTCCCACGCGCCGCCCGCCGACTGGCGCAGATCGGCGTTGCCAGCCAGGCTGCCGCCACTCAGCACTACGATGTTTTCCGCGAGCAGCGGCCCGGCAGCCAGCTCGGCACCGTCGTGCTCGACGCGACCCTCTGGCGCGTACCCCACCCCACTGACGTGGGTGTCGCCCGAGGCTGTCATCACACGCTCGATGGTCATCTCCGAGCGGGTCAGTGTTCCGGTCTTGTCCGAGCAAATGACCGAGGCACAACCCAACGTCTCCACCGACGACAGGTTCTTGACGATCGCGTGGCGCTTGGCCATCCGCTGCACGCCCAGCGCGAGCACGACTGACAGGATCGCCGGCAGCCCTTCGGGAACCGCCGCAACAGCCATCGCCACGCCGAGCAGCAGAACATGAACGACATCGGCGGCGGTGCGGATCTCCGAGACCCACAAGATCGTCGCCACGACCACGGTGGCAACGACGACGACCGCGATGCCCAGCGTTCGGCCGATGCGCGCGACTTCAACCTCCAGCGGCGTGGGCTCCGCCTGCGTGGCCTCGAGCATCGCGGCAATCGATCCCATCTCGGTGTCCATCCCGGTGGCGGTGACAACCGCGCGACCCATTCCCTGCACAACGGCCGTGCCCTTGAAGACCATGCAGTGCCGATCACCGAGCGCGGCCGGTTTTGGCAGCGTGGCGGCATTCTTGAGCACTGCTTCGCTCTCGCCGGTCAGCGAGGCTTCCTGCACGCGCAGCGACGCGACTTGCACCAGGCGAGCATCCGCGCCGACCGAGTCGCCCTCTCCGAGCACGAGCAAGTCCCCACGCACCAGCCCGGCGCTGGGCACCCGCAGCACCTGCGCGTCACGCAAGACGGCCGAGGACACCGCGGTCATCCGCGCCAGCGCGGCCACGGCGTCCTGGGCCTTGGCTTCCTGCACATAGCCCAGAACCCCGTTGAGCAGGACGATCGTCGCGATGACGATCGCATCCACCGGCCAGCCATTCAGACCCTCGATCACCCAGGCCACGAGCGCAATTGCGACGGCGACGAGCAACAGGTAGACCAAAGGATCCTGAAAGTGCGCCAAGACGCGAAGCCACGCGGGCCGCTGCGGGACGCGGCGGAGTTCGTTCGGGCCGTACTTCGAAAGTCGGCGCGACGCTTCCTGCGCAGTGAGTCCTCTTTCCAGGTCTGCCACGAAAGCTTTCGCTACTTCGTCAGCGTTCTTGACGGAAGGATCATCGAGTCCGCCTGCGTTGGCCATGGCGGACGGAAGGGGTGGATGGGTTGGAGGCGGCGCGCCCGGCGCCACTTTGTCCTGTTGCCCGTCTTCTGCGGAAGTAGCCGGCACGTGCCCCACTGCCGGTGCGTTCGGCACGGCGGTGTCACGCGTCGAAGCAGAGGCCGACAACGCGTGCGGGGTTGGCGCAACAGCGCGCTTGCCTGCGGACTTGTGTGCGCTCGCCTCCTTGGGCAGGGATTCGCCCGCGGACTCATACCCGCGCTGGCGCACAGAAAACTTGATATCGGCGATCCTGAGTCGGGTTTCGTCGTAGCGCACCGTGGCGTTTCCCGCAGCGAAACTAACGGTAACGCTTTCGACGCCGGCTACCCCGCCGATCCGCTTCTCGACTCCGCCCACGCTCAATACCGACAGCATGTCGCGCACGTCAATGACGCTCGTTTTCATCGCGTCTTCTCAACGGTCTTCATAGCGTCCACGGGCAGTTTCAGGAGCCATCATCGGCGGTGATCAGGAATGTGTCTGGGTTACCAACGCCCGCGTATGGCGGGCGATCTGCTCGTCTTCCTGCGAGGCCAGAACCTGCACCGAGCAGCGCGAAGCGACATGGTTGATGGGATTGCTTGCGGACCGGTTGCGAGCGTCGTCGAGGTTGACGCCGATCCAGGACAAGCCAGAGCAGATCGCAGCGCGCACCTGCGCGTCGTGCTCGCCGATGCCGCCGGTGAAGACGAGCAGGTCGAGTCCGTCGAGCACAGCAACCATGGCGGCGATCTGCTTGCGCACGGAGTAGCAGAACATCTCGATCGCCAGTCGTGCATCGGGGTTTGATGCAGCTGCCTCGTGAAGACGCCGCATGTCGCTGCCGACGCCCGAAATTCCCAGCAGGCCGGAACGGTGATCGACCAGCGCTTCGAGCATGGCGGCATCGAATTTCTTCTGTCGCATCAGGTAGACGAGCACGCCGGGGTCGAGGTCGCCGCTGCGCGTGCCCATGATGACCCCGCCGCTCGGCGTCAAGCCCATGCTGGTGTCGATGGACTTGCCCGCTTTCACCGCGGTGATGCTGGCGCCGTGGCCGAGGTGGGCGATGACCAGGCGCTCCGGGACGTCGTGGCCCAGTTGCCGCACGATCGATTCGAGCGACAGGCCGTGGAATCCGTAACGTTGAATGCCCTCCGATTGCAATTCCCTGGCAATTGGCAGCACACGGGCCACTTCCGGCAGGTCGGCATGGAACTGGGTGTCGAAACACGCCGCCTGGGGAATGCCGGGAAAGTGCGTCTGCGCGAAGCGGATGAGCGCCAGCGCCGCGGGTGCATGCAGCGGCGCAAAGGCCGCGGCGGCCTGCAGTTGGCGCAGCACCGCAGCGTCGATGCGGCAATGCTGGCGCAGCGCGGGTCCGCCATGCACGATGCGGTGGCCGATGGCGTCCGGCGGGGGCATGCCGGAGGCTGCGAAAACGCTGGCGACACGGTTGATCGCGTCCGGATGTTCGGCCGTGGCGACAGTCTCGCCGAACAGCTTCTCGGCGCCTGCCGAATCGACGCGGTACAAGCCGACCTTGAGCGACGACGAGCCGCTGTTCAACGCCAGGATGTTCAGCGTACCCACGGCTCGGTTCTCAACTCGTCCAGCGCCAGTCCAGGATCTCCGGCATGTCGTCGCCATGCTCGCCGATATAGAGCTTGTGGCGTTGCAGGGTCGTCTGGTAGCGCGCGGTTTCCGCCTCGACCAGGCCGGCCAGCCGCGGGATGCGCCGGATCGCATCCAGCGCGAGTTGATAGCGGTCGAGGTTGTTCAGCACGACCATGTCGAACGGCGTGGTCGTGGTGCCCTCTTCCTTGTAGCCGCGCACATGGATGTTGTCGTGGTTGCGCCGCCGGTAGGTCAGCCTGTGGATGATCGTGGCGTAGCCATGGAAGGCGAAGATCACCGGCTTGTCGATTGTGAACAGGGCATCGAACTCGTGGTCTGCCAGGCCGTGGGGATGTTCGGACGGCGGCTGCAGCACCATCAGGTCGACGACGTTGACGAAGCGGATGCGGATGTCGGGCACATAGCTGCGCAGCAGGGTCACGGCGGCCAGCGCCTCCAGCGTCGGCACATCGCCGGCGCAGGCCATCACGACATCAGGCTCCCCCGCATCGTTGCTCGCCCACGGCCAGATGCCCGCGCCGGCGGTGCAATGGCGCACGGCCGCATCCATGTCCAGCCACTGCGGCGCAGGCTGCTTGCCGGCGATGATCAGGTTGACGTAGTTGCGGCTGCGCAGGCAGTGGTCGGCGACCGACAGCAGGGTGTTGGCGTCGGGCGGCAGATAGATGCGCACGACATCGGCCTTCTTGCTCGCGACGTGATCGATGAAGCCGGGATCCTGGTGCGAGAAGCCGTTGTGGTCCTGCCGCCAGACATGCGAGGTGAGCAGGTAGTTCAGCGAGGCGATGGGCTTGCGCCAGGGAATGCCGTTGCAGACCTTGAGCCACTTGGCGTGCTGGTTGAACATCGAATCGATGATGTGG
>JANOPR010000424.1:0-1632 GCA_031421955.1 Burkholderiales bacterium | reverse complement strand
CAAGCCGCTGCATCACGGCCTGCTGGTCGATCAGTGTCAGATGCAGTGCGGCCGCTGCACTGTTGGCCAGCAACTTGACCTCGGCCTCGACCGCGGCGCGTGCCTGCTCGAGTTGGGTGTTGAGAAACCATGCCGAAACGGCCGTCGCCGGCAACAGCACGACGAGCACCAGCAAGAACATCAGCGACCGGATCGACAGGCGGCCGAATCCGATCATGGGCAGATCGCCAGCCGCAAGAGTACGGTCATCCATGCAAGAACCCCCGACACATTGCACCATCGCAGCGGATTCATCGCCGCCGAAGAACTTTGGCGTGATGGTGGAGATTGTCGCCGCTCAGGCCATGACTCGGTCACGGCCGCACATCGAGAGCGGGAACCGTCCCTGCTGTGGTGGTGGTGCTCGCGGAGGTTTCGGCCTAGGGTCCCAATCGCGACAGCCCTGTCCAGAGGCCCCCACCAAGCACCGTGTCAAGAATTGCCTCGCGCGGCATGTCGACGGTGTAAGCCGCAGATTCGGGCGTCGTTCTCCAGGCAAGCAGTTCAAGAGGAGTTGCGAATCGTCGGCCCGCGCTTAAATGTCCGCTTTGAAGAACAAGCCGCGGCTTCCGGTTCTGGTCGAAACCAGCCGCCGAAAGCACCGCTCCAATCCAGCCGTTCTTCCCACGACAGGCCGCGCCTCACACCCGACGCGTCAAGCCGCCGCTTTCGCCCGCTCCGGCCACGTCGCAAACAACAACCCCACCAGCGCCAACGCAAACGCCACCAGCTGCACGGCATTCACCTGCTCGCCCAGCAGCAGCAGGCCCACGGCGGCGGCCGCTATCGGCAGCATGACCGTGAAGACGCCGGCACGCGACGCGGGGACATGGCGCAGGCCGGTCATCCACAGCCAGACGGTCCACATGCTTGCAGCGAGCGAATAAAACAGCAGCAACCACCACAGGTTGACCGATACGGTGGCGAAGTCGAAGTGCAGGGCCTGCCAGATGCCGAAGGGCGTGATGAGGGCCAGCCCCCACAGGTTCACAAGTGCGCTGATGCGCCGCGGCGAGACGCTGCCGGTGAGCTTCTTGCCGATGACCACGTAGCTCGCCTCGCAGAGCACGGCAGCGAACAGGAGCGCGTTGCCGAGCAGGGTGCCGCTGCCGCCGCTGCCGTCGGGGGCGCGGCTGACTGACACCAGGGCGATGCCGGCCACGGCGAAGACGATGCCGGCTACGACGCGCGGCGCGATGCGCTCGCGCAGGAAGGCCCAGGACATCAGCGCCACCACCGCTGGCATCGCGGCCATGATCACGCCCGCCGCCAGCGCGGTGCTGTAGAGCACGCCGTAAAGCATGCAGATCGAGAACAGGAAGTTGCCGAGAAAGCTCTCCCAGAACAGCAGCACGCGGTCGTGGCGCGACAGCGGCGCGTCGCCGCTGCCGCGCCGGCGCACCCAATGCGCCATGGCCACCGCGGCGATGCCAAAGCGCAGCCAGGCCAACAGGAAGACCGGGATCACGGCCACCAGCAGCTTGGACAGGCCGACGTAGCTGCCGACCAGCGCCATGCTGGCGGCCAGGCAGGCGTAGGCGGCGAGCGGTACGCGCCCGGCGGGCGGGCCCATCAGAAGGCCGTCACGTAGCG
>JANOPR010000423.1:0-5575 GCA_031421955.1 Burkholderiales bacterium | reverse complement strand
GCCGTGCGCGTTGTGGCAGTCCGAGCAGGCCATCTTGCCTTCGGGGATCGGGTGGCGCGAGGGCCGCTGGTGTTGCGCGCGCTGCTCCTTGTGGCAGGCATAGCAGACCTCGGTCTGGGTGGCCTTGGCCAGCACCTTGTCGTGGTTGGTGTGCACCTTGTGGCACGACGAGCAGGCCACGTCGGCGCTGTCGTGCTGGCTGCCGCGCCAGAGCGTTCGCTTGGCGTCCTTGTCGTGGCAGGCGAGGCAGGTGGCATTGCGCTCGCTCGCCGACGAGCCGCCGTTCTTGCTGAATGTGCGGTCCGGGCTCGGCCGATCCGTGGCGTCCGTCGGCTTTCTGACATGCGTCGGGCTCGGACCGTGGCAGCTGATGCAACTCGGCGTGCGCGCATCGGTCGCGATCGCATGCGCACTGCGGCTCATGTCGGGCAGGTCTTCCGAGTCGTGGCACTTGACGCAGGCCTTGGATGCTTCCACGTCCGGCCGGGCAGACGCCGGGCCGAGCAGCCCGCCCAGGCAAAAGATCGCAGCGGCCAGGGCGGGCAGGGATCGCATGGGGCTAGCGCTGGCCGTGCACGATGTCGACACCCCTGAAGCCGCCGCTCGAGTGGCAGTCATCGCAGGTTTCCCGCGGCCACGCGGCCTGGCTCAGGTTGCCGAAGGTCGCGCCGCCGAAGGTGGTGACGTGGCTGATGGCCGTGGGCGAGTCGTGGCACGCGGTGCAGCTGGCTGCCTTGGGCGAGATCACACTCCACAGGTTCGGGTCGGTCACGCCGGTGCCTTTCCTGATCACCGTGCCCAAGGTGCCGCGGTCAGTCTGGTAGGAATTGTTGACATGGCAGGCGTTGCAGTTGATGCCCACGCCGGGCCAGGCCACCTCGGCGGCGTAGTTCGTGCTGGCCAGGGGCGCGCCGCCGCCGATCCGCGTGCCGTCCTTGTTGAACGCAGCGACCACCGTGTTGCCGGGCGAGAACGGGTAGGTGCGCTTGGAGTTGCCGTGGATGCCATGGATCAGGCGCTTGAACTGGCGCGACTCGTTCCAGTCGATGCCGTTGGTCATCTTGCCCGAGGACATGCGGTTCGCGTCGTGGCACATCACGCAGGCCTCGACGGTATTGCGAGCCCCGCTGTGGAACGCGTTGTCCAGCGTGTTCGAGCCTGAGCCCGTGCCCAGCAGCGCGTGGCAGGCGTTGCACTTGTCGTTGGAGACAACCTCGCGGCGCGCCTGCTCGACGCCGCTGAGAACCACATCCCTGTGGGTGTGCTGCACGGCGGTGTTGACCAAGACCCTCGGCACCACTTCGGGCCGCGGGTCCGTCGCCCACTTGGCCTGCAACAGCGGCTCCTTGATCTGCCCGGCGCCGATCACTCGGGCCGTACCGAAGGCGACCGCCGTCGCCGGCACGTCTGCAGGCAGGGCGATGTCGATCGTGTAGCGGTTGGCGCCATTGTTGAGGCCGAGGTATGCAAAGGCATTGGCGCCGCTGCCGCCGTTGTTGTACGACGAGAACTCCGTGACCGCCGTCGACTGGCCGACCATGTTCTGGTAGGCAACGTAGAAGCGCAGATTGCCGAACCGGGTCTGGTTGCTGCAACTCGTCGGGCTGGCGCAGTCCGGCGTCACCAGGTTGTAGGCCGCGTTGCCATTCGTTGGGTCGGTGAGCGAGTACGCGACCGTCACCCGGCGCGTGCTCGGGTTGTAGGTCGCGCTGTCGATGTTCAGCCGGTACTTGGCGGCGTTTTCCTCATTCTGGTTCCAGTGCACGCGCTCGGGCGAGATGTTGGAGCCGGCGACGTGGCAGCCCGCGCACTGCGCGTTCGTCAAGTCGGTGGCGGCCGCGCCGGCGCCGACCAGGGTTGCGGCGAAGACCGTGTGGCTGCCCACCGTGATGCCGCTGGTGGTGGTGCCGTCGCGCCAGACGGACCCCGTGCCGCTGGCGTGGCAGGTCAGGCAGGCTTCCTTGGACGGCCGCGTCTTCCAGTTGTCGCCTTGCGGCGTCAGCGCTCTCTTCTCGGGCGTGTCGGCCGAGTGGCACTTGGTACAGTTGCGCAGGTCCTGCGGGAAACCGACTTTCGAGAAGTCGAACTCGGTGCCATTGAAGCCCCAGATCCTGTAGGTCTCGCCACCGGGCCTGCGCTGCAGCAGCTTGCCCGAGTGGATCTTGTGCACCATCGTGACCAGGTTCAGGTTGTTGGCGCTGTTGGCGTCGGTGGTGCCGGGGTTGTGGCACATCACGCAGTACTGGGTGTCGACGCGGCCGCCGCCGTGCAGTGCAAGCTTCTCGTGACAGCTGTTGCAGGAGCCCACATCGGTCATCTTGCGCGTCAGGGCTGGGTCGGTCACGGGCACCGAGTTGCCGGCGGCATCGACGGTGAAGTCGAAGTACGGGTTGACGAGCACCGTTTCGCCGGCCGCATTCCTGTAGCTCAGCTGCATGCCGATGCGGTGGGTGCGGTTGCGCTCGAACACGCCGCCGGGGTTGCTGGGATTTGCCGGGTCGGTGATGTTGGCGTTGAAGGTGTAGGTGTAGTAGCCGGCCGGGTTGTACGTCAGGCGTGAGGCGGCGAAGGTGTCGGTGGTGGCCTGCCGCGCCGTGGCCAGGACGGGTGTGCCGCTCGGGCCGGAACCGCGGTTGTTTGGCGCGGTCGCGGTCGACTCGGTACGGTGGATGTAGTTGACCCACTGATCGGGGTTGCTGTTGGTGCCGGGCACCAGCTTGGCGAGGTTGAAACGCACGCTGCCGTTGCTCACGGCCAGCCCTTCAACCACCCGGCCACCCGAGAGGACGGTGAAGTTGACCACCTGCGGGCCTGTGATCGAAACCGCCGGCACGCCGGCCGTCTGCACGACGCTGAATGAGGCCGACGTGCTCGTCGAGGTGTCGTTGGCCGCTACCGCCGCAGCGGCGGCGATCGACTCCTGAACGGTCGGCGGTGCGGCTGCCGGCGGCGGCGCGGCCGGCCCCGAGCTGCCACCGCCGCAGCCGGCCAATGTGGCAGCCAGTATCAAGGTCGTACCCAGGCGCAAGAGTAAGCGGTTCATCTCGTTTCTCCGTAGGTCTCGATCGGTTATGGGCTGCCTTGGACGTCTCAATGACAGATCAAAGACGCCTGTTCACGATCGACGTGTTTCCATTGACTACCGTTGAACGACTTTCTGCACCGCCGCCGTTGCCGGCACGCGCGGAATCTTGAGCTTCTCTCTCAACTCGACTGGCCCGGGGCCGTCGGGCTCGGTGTGGGCGATGGCGTAATGGCACTCGATGCAGGTCCAGCCCTCGGCCTTGCCCTTGGCATGCCGTGCCTGTGCCTTCTCGGTCTGCTTGGCCTTGTCCATCTTCTCGGACTTGTGGCAGTTGCGGCACTCGAGCGAGTCGGTCTCGAGCATGCGCTGCCAGACGCGTTGCGCCAGCGGGGCGCGGTGCGCTTCGAACTTCTCCTTGGTGTCGATGATTCCGCGCCAATGGCCGATGAGCTCGAAGGTCGCGCGCATCTTGCGCAGGATCAGCGGCACCGGCTCGTGCGGCACATGGCAGTTCGTGCAGATCGCGCGCACGCCGCTGCGGTTGGTGTCGTGGATCGTTCCCTCGTACTCGGCGTAGACGTTGGCCTTCATTTCGTGGCAGCCGATGCAGAACTCTTCGGTGCTCGTCACCGCCAGGCCGTAGGCGCCGCCGACGACCAGGAACATCGCGGCGAACATGCCGGCCACTGCGAGGCCGAGTGCAAGCTTCCACTGCGCGCGCAGCCTGGTCAAAAGGTTGGCCATGATCGAAGCTTGCTTTCGGGTGCTTGTGCTTGTTGTTGCGGCGAAAGCCCGCCGCCGTCATCGCGACAGGATGTAGGCGATCAGGTTCTTGATGTCGGCCTCGTCCTTGGTCTTCACGCCCTTGTGTTCTTCTTCCTTGCCGTCGACCTTGACCTTCGGGTTGGTCGTCAGGTGCGTGTAGAGCTTGTCGACCGCATCGGCCTTGCCTTTGTACTTGGCGGCGGTCTCCTTGTACGCCGGGCCCTCCTTCTTCTTGTCCACCGAGTGGCACTTGGTGCAGTCGTTCTTCTTGGCCAGGGCCATGGCCGCGTCTTCGTCGAGCGCGGCAAAGGCGGGTGAAGCGGCGCCCAGCAACAAGGCGATGACAGCCGACAGCAGGGCAGACCTGGGGGCAGTCGTGGTTTTCATGGGCGTGGCTTCTGGTTCGTTCAGTGACGGGGTGCCACCGAAGGTACGCGTGCAGCGGGGTCTTGTGTACTGCCGGAGCCGCGCTGGTTTGCGCTACATCAACGCAATGACGATCGCGGGGCGGCACCACGGGTTATCCCGCGCATGCCGTTGACCAGGTGGCGTTGCTGCGTGGTCGGCGCGGACACGTCCGGGACAGTGCGCCAGCCGTGGATGCCCGCCGCGCGAACGGCGCTGCGCGGCCGGACTCAGTCGCCCTGCAGCGGCTGCTTGCGGCAGGCCCGCCAAAGTGTCAGGTCGTAGGCGATCTTGAGCACCCCGCAGAGCACCAGCGGTGCGGCCAGCCAGCCCGCAGCAAACAGCGCGCCGGCCAGTGCCGGGCTTGCTGACGAGGCCAGGCTGCGCGGCACGGTCGTGAAACTGGCGGCGGCCGTCCGCTCGGCCGGCGTGACCACGCTCATCACGTAGGCCGTGCGGGTGGGCACGTCCATCTGAGATAGCAGCGCACGCACCAACAACAACGCCAGCACGATGGGCAGCGAGGGTGCGAGTGCCGCGGCCACCAGGCAGACATTGGCAGGGATATGCGTGAAGACCATCGTGTTGAGCAGGCCGATGCGTCGCGCCAGCCACGGCGCCGCCAACTGCGAGGCGGCGCTGAGCAGGCCGCTCCAGAAGAAGAACGCGCCGGCTGCGGCGAGCGACAGGCCGAAGCGTTGCATCAGCCACAGCGAGACCAGACTGTTCAAGACCAGGCCACCGGCGAAGGCGTCGACCGAGAACAGCGCCGCCAGCTTGATGACTACCGGTCGCGACGGACCGAGTGGCGTCGGTGCGGTCGCGGGCAGGTCGGCGGCCGAGGCCAGCGGCAGGCGGCGGTACAGCGCCCACAGGGCCAGGCCGATGACGCCGTAGAGAACGAACATGCCTCGCAGGGCATCGACCATCGCCCACCCGGCGCGCGGCGCCAACCAGGCCGGCAGGCCCACAGCCAGGGCGCCGAACGCCGCACTGAGCGAGCCGGCCAGGCTGTAGCGCGCGAACAGCGAGGTGCGCTCATGGCTGTTGCGCGCCAGGCTGGCCAGCCTGGCATGCTCGAGCGGCAGGAACAGGCTGACGTCACCCGCACCCGGATTGAGGGTGCCGACGAAGGCCACGACGAGCAGTGGTGTGAAGGCGCCAAAGCCTGCAAAGCCGGCGCCGGTGGCGGCCATCAGCAGGGCGGCAAACAACAGCAGTGTGCGCGGCGCTGCGCGATGGCCCCAGGCACCGATCGCCAGCGTGGCCAGCGCCGATCCGAGAAGCGTGGCCGTGCTGATCACGCCGACCGCAAAGCTGTCGTGGCCTAACGCCAGCAGGTAGGCCGGCAGCAGCACGGCCACCGAGCCGTCGACGAAA
>JANOPR010000422.1:0-1730 GCA_031421955.1 Burkholderiales bacterium | reverse complement strand
GGTCGAGATGACCGAGGGCGCGGCAATCCTGCATGGCGCGACCGAGCAGTCGCTGGTGCTGATGGACGAGATCGGCCGCGGCACCTCGACCTTCGACGGCCTGGCGCTGGCCGGCGCCGTGGCCAGCCACCTGCACGACCGCAATCGCTCGTTCACGCTGTTCGCCACGCATTACTTCGAGCTGACGAGCTTCCCCGAGGGCCACAGCGGCGCGATCAACATGCATGTCTCGGCGGTGGAGTCGACATCGGGCGGCGGCCACGACATCGTCTTCCTGCACGAGGTGCAGCCCGGGCCCGCCAGCCGCAGCTACGGCGTACAGGTGGCGCGCCTGGCCGGCATGCCCGCGGCGGTGGTGCGCCAGGCGCGCGCCGCGCTCGAGGCCATGGAGGCGCAGCAACGCGACTCGCAACTGCAGGTCGATCTGTTCGCGGCGCCGCCCGTGTCAGCCGCGCCGACGCCAACACCGATCGAAGACGCGCTCGCCGACCTCGACCCCGACAGCCTGAGCCCGCGCGAAGCGCTGGCTGCGCTGTACCGCCTCAAGCAGCTCGGATCGAGCCCGCGATGAGCCGCAGCCAGGGCCGCGACGAAGCGGCCACCGCGTCGCCGATCGTCTTCTCGCATGCCAACGGCTTTCCGGCGGGCGTCTACGGCACCCTGTTCAATATTTGGCGCACGCAGGGTTACGCGGTGCATGCGGTCGACAGATTCGGCCATGACCCGGCCTGGCCCGTGAGCGGCAACTGGCCGCACCTGCGCGACCAGCTGATCGCCTGCATCCAAGCCCAGACCGGCGGCCCGGCCTGGCTGGTCGGTCACTCGCTGGGCGGCATGGTGAGCGTGCTGGCGGCGTGCAAACGACCCGACCTGGCGCGCGGCGTGGTCCTGCTCGACGCGCCCATCATCGCCGGCTGGCGCGCCCACAGCCTTCAGGTGGCCAAGGCCACCGGGTTGATACGGCGCATTGCGCCGGGCCGGGTGGCGCAGACGCGGCGCCACACCTGGCCCTCGCGGGCGGCCGTGCGCCAGCACTTCGCGAAGAAAGCCGCGTTCGCGCGCTGGGATCCGCGCACGCTCGAAGACTATGTGAAGAGCGGCTTCGTGCGCCGCGGCGGCCAGACCGTGCTGGCCTTCGACCGCGCGGTCGAGACCCGGATCTACAACACCCTGCCGCACCACATGGCGCGCGTGCTGCGCCGCCACGCGCTCGGCTGCCCGCTGGCCTTTATCGGCGGCCAGCAGTCGGTGGAGTCGCGTCAGGGCGGCGTCGAGGCCACGCGCCGGCTGGCCGGCGAGCGCTTTGTGTGGACCCCCGGCACCCACCTGTTCCCGATGGAGCACCCCGATGCCACCGCGGCATGGGTACTGGTCTTGTTGGCACGCATCGACGCCGACGCATGAGCCGCGCGCCGGCGATTTGCAGGGTGGACTTTCCGCGGTAGTTGCCAGGATCAGAACTTTTCCGGGCGAAGCACGTCGACGTCGCCGACGTACATCACCATCGAGTAGTTGTCGTAGTAACGCTCGCGCAGTGCCGTGCAAATGGCGCGGGCCGTGTCGGCATCACAGAGGACTTCGAGGCGAATGTTGGCGTGCGGCGCCCAGGCGGCGTCGCGTATGCCGCGGCCACCCTTGCCGCGTGCATCGGTGATCGTGTAGCCGTGTGCGCCGAGGATTTCGATCTCGCGCACGAGCGTGTCTTCGAGGGCCGCCTCGGTCACGATCGT
>JANOPR010000421.1:0-3019 GCA_031421955.1 Burkholderiales bacterium | reverse complement strand
TTGTAGACCATGTTGTTGCACCAGACCCCGCGGGTGTGCTGGTTGAAGCCCATGGTCCAGAACGACATCACCTTGACCTTCGGGTCGGCATACAGCTCGGCCAGCGCCACGAGGCGGTTCTTCGGCACGCCGCTGAGCCGGGCCGTGGATTCGAGGTCGTAGGCGGCGACGAACTTCGCGAACTCGTCGAAACTCATCGGCTTGGCGCCGCCTGCGTTGGCGGCGTTCTTGGCGGCCTTCTGCAGCGGATGCTCGGGCCGCAAGCCGTAGCCGATGTCGGCGTTGCCGAGCCAGAAGGTGGTGTGTTTCTCGACAAACTCCTTGTTGACGCGACCCGTGCTGATGATGTGGTGGGCGATGTAGTTCAGGATCGCCAAATCGGTCTGCGGCGTGAATGTGAGCTCGATGTCGGCCAGTTCGTAGGACCGGTGCTCGAAGACCGACAGCACGGCGACCTTCACGTGGCCGGCGCTCAGGCGCCGGTCGGTCACGCGTGTCCACAGGATCGGGTGCATCTCAGCCATGTTCGCGCCCCACAGCACGAAGGCGTCGGCGGCCTCGATGTCGTCGTAGCAGCCCATCGGCTCGTCGGCGCCGAAGCTGCGCATGAAGCCGGCGGCTGCCGAGGCCATGCAGTGGCGCGCATTCGGATCGAGGTTGTTCGAGCGAAAGCCCGCCTTCATCAGCTTCAGGGCTGCGTAGCCCTCCCAGATCGTCCACTGGCCGGAGCCGAACATGCCCACCGCCGTGGGGCCCTTGTCCTTGAGTGCGCGCTTGAACTGTTCGGCCATCACGTCGAAGGCCTTGTCCCACGAGACCCGCTCGAACTCGCCGTCCTTGGCGTACTGGCCGTTCTTCATGCGCAGCAGTGGCGTGGTCAGGCGGTCCTGGCCGTACATGATCTTCGACAGGTAGTAGCCCTTGATGCAGTTCAGGCCCTTGTTGACCTCGGCCTGCACGTCGCCGTGCGTGGCGACGACGCGGTTGTCCTTGACCCCCACCGTCACGCCGCAACCCGTGCCACAAAAGCGGCACGGCGCCTTGGACCACTTGACTTGCGGGTCGTCGGCCGCGGCCTGGGCCAGGCCGGGCAGGGGCACGCCCGCCACCGACGCGGCAGCGGCGGCAGCCGAGTTGCGGATGAAGTCGCGCCGCAGCAGCGTCATCAGGCAACCTCCGCGCTGCGCGCTGAGGTCAACTTGCCTTTCGGGCAGCCAGGCAGGGTCATAAGGCAACCTCCGTGCTTCGCACTGCGGTATTCGCCCTTGGGGCGGCCCGGCGGGCTCATGCCGGCATCTCCTCGTTCATCACGTCCAGGCTGTCGGCGCACTGGTAGACCAGCGCCGCCGACAGCACACCGTCGAGGTACTGGATCGCGGCAACCTGCGCCGTCATGCCCTCGGCCGTGCTCGCCTCGAGCGTGACGACCAGCTTGCCGTTGGCCGCCGTGGCGTGCACGCGCGCGCCCGGCATCGTGGAAATGGCGGCCTCGACCCGCTGCGCGCGCGCGGGCGCGGCATGGACCACCAGGCTGGCAATGTGCAGTTCCTCGGCCACTCAGGCTCCTTCGTTGCAGGTGGAATCAGGCCGGTGCATTGGTCTGTTGCGCATGCCGCGGGCAATCGGTCAGCTGCCGGGTGGGCCGGCGATCAATTGCAGCATCCAGACCAGGAATCCGTAGCCTGAAACAACGACGACGGCAAGCACGGGCGCCATCACGACCGACAGGAACAGGAAACTGCGCAGCTCCTGTGTACGGGTGGCGGCCAGGTTGTGGAGGTCCAAGGGCTGCTTCATTGGCTGGCGACGCGGCTCCTTGACATGGCTCAAGACTACAGGCAGATCGAGCGAGCGTCCACCCGATGGATCACTCTTTTTTCTGCGCGCGCGTGGCGGCAAGCCCGGCTCGAACGGGGGGCACGATCCCGCGCTACATCTGCCGGAACAGATGCCCGTAGCTGCGACTGACCGGCAGCACTTCGCAGCGGCCCTTGACATGCACGTCGGCGGTTTCGTTCACGCCGCGTGAGACCTGTTCGATGCGGGAGAGGTTGACGATCACCGAGCGATGGATCTGCGCAAAGCGTTCGGGGTCGAGCTCGTCGGCGAGTTCGCGGATGGTCTTGCGGATCAGCGCCTCGCCACCGTCCCAGACCACGAGCGTGTACTTCTCGTCCGAGCGCATGAACGCCACCTGCTCAACCGGAATCAATCGCACCGTCGTCCCGACCGACGCCTTGATCCACTGCAGCCAGCGCCGCGTTGGACCACGGGCCTGGAGTCCGGAGGACAGCTGCGCCAGGGCCGCCGCCAAACTCGCGTCGGGCGCCGCCGAATCGCGCTGCTGCGCCAAGCGCAGCTTGAGACGCTGCACCGTGGCCTCAAGTCGCGCTGCGTCCCGTCAACGCGGCGAAGAAACCGCGCATGGAACCGGGGCGCGAGGCGTCTGGGGTCATGGGATCGGAGTGCATGGCGGCACGATAACGCCAGCGCAGCCGCCGCGGGCGATCGCACCTGCCCCAGTGCGACGAAGCACGGCTGGCGGGTCGTGAACGACGACGCACGCTGCGCAAACGCAGGCGCGGCGGCCGGGCCGCAGTGGTTGGGACCACACCGACCCGTTCAGCTGCGCTGCATCGTCGCTCGCAGTGCCTCGGTCAGGCTGCTCAGACTCTCCTGCAGGTGGGCCTGCGTTTCAATCGACAACCCCTTGCGCGTCACTGCGATGCGCAGGTCGGCCTGCAGTCGATGGGCGTGCAGGCGTAGCAGGCTCAACGCGTCGGGTGGTAGTGGCGCGGCACTGCGCACCAATGCGCTCTGCACGCGGCGCAGATGGTCGCGTTGCAGGTTGCGGCGCAGTGGCTCGATCTCGCCGCCCTTCTTCAACTCGCTCCAGACGGCGCCCTGCACTGTGGCATACACGTCAGCCAGAGAAATCAGCTTGGACTTGCCCGCGTCGGGCAGGTACAAAGGCAGGTCGAGCAGGCGCGTGGCGGTGCCGCCGCTCATCAGGCGATCC